>CAKQVV010000083.1 GCA_934277845.1 uncultured Clostridia bacterium | reverse complement strand
TCGGCGGCAGCAATGACGCGGTGCTGGCGGCGCTGCGCGCGCTTGATTGCGATGACGCGACCTTCCGCGAGGGCGTCGGCCCGCTCACCGTCAACCACCAGGGCCAGCTCCCGTCGGTCACGGTCAGCTTCAATCTCGCGCCCGGCTATTCGCTCGGCGACGCGGTCGACCGCCTCTTCGGCACGAAGTAAACGTAAAATTATAACCGAATAACAAAAGCGTCCGTTAAGTCATTATTAACGGACGCTTTTCGTTTATTGTTTATCGTTCCATAAGTTTTAGAAAATTTCGCTGACTATAAAGAGTTTGTAGAGTTTGTCGAGACAGGGAGTGAGTTTTTCGCGGATCATACATGAGTTCACGGTATTTTTGTAACCGGTCAGCAGCGGTTTTATGAGGTCGATGCGGTTGGGCGTCATCGCGCTCTCGATCGCGCGGGCGATAAGGAAAAGGTCCTGTTTAGTCGCCATGGTGATGACCGAACTCTCGCTGACGGCGGTGTTCATTTCCTGCAAAAGTTGTTTCACCGAGTCGAGCAGCGAGCCGTCGACCGCGTTGTCGTCTTCGAGATACGAGTCCGCGCCGTTGTAATAAACGTATTCGGTCACGTCGCGGAACGGCACAATCAATGCCGAGCAAAAGAACGCGAATTCTTCGTTGGGGTTGGTGTTGTAGAAGTATTCGTCGAGGAACTCGCGGAGTTTAACGCGCCCCGTGTCGATGTCCAGAAGAATACAAAAAACATAGGCGAGGAACTTCGTCTGATTTTGCGGCGGAACGAGTTTGCCGCGCACTCCCACCTTGACCTGCGATTTGCGGAATTCCGCCTTGCTGTTATATCCCGCCAGAGCGTCCTTGTAGATTGTGTAAAGCCGCGGGTAAGTTGCGATCGTTTTCATGAGGTTGGAAATTTTGCGCTCGCTTAAAAGGTATTTTGCCTCGCAGATTACGTTGCACGCGTCGATAAACGCTTTTATGGGTTCTTCGCTTTCCGCGTAAGCGGTTTTATCGTCGATCATCTTTACCGTTTCTCCGTCAATTTTGTGATTCCATCGTTATTCTAGCACAATTTTACGTTTTTCGCAACAAAATTTTATTACGTTTGCGGCGTCGGTGACGTCATAGAAATCAATACTTTGATTTTAATTTCCAGTTCACCGACAGGAAGAATTGCAGTTTTTCGTCGCAGTACTTTCCGGTAAACGAATTTATAAGTTCCGTTATCGATTCGGTAACGTCCGCCGTGGCGCGCTCGCGTATCTCTTTGAAAAGACCTTCTTTGACTTTTTCGTAGTTTTCGGCGCACAGTATTACGTCATCGAAACTCGCCGTGCCGTTCGCCGAAAAAGCGAGTTTACCGTCCTCGGTTTCGCCCTCGTACTTAAACCCGTAAATATTGCCGCGGTAGTGTGCCGTGAACACGTCGAAACCGCCGAGTTCGTCGCGTTTCGTATGGAAATAATCGTAATATCCCTGCGTCGCGTTGTAACCCGACAGAAATTCGGCGGCGTAATCGATCGCGCTTGCCTTCGTGCGCCGCGACCGAAGTTTATCGATTTTTTCCTGTAATCCGGGCGTAGTTTTCATTTTTACAGTCACCTCGATATTCGTGCTTACGGGCATATTATATCACGACCGCGCAAGTTTTTCAACGGATTTGCGGCGATTAACGACAACGTATTGTTCGTTTGGGTTTGACAGGGAGGTTAAGAATCATAGCAAAATCGGTTTTAAAATAAGAGGATAAAATTTGCAATTTTCTAGCGCGTTAAAACTTGAAAAACAAGAATTTTTGTGCTATAATATATTCAATTGTTGGGGTATAGAAATAGCGGAACTTCAAAACAACAATTATAAGAAAGAGACAGTTCAAGAACGAAACCTACAAAACACTAAAGCAACAAACTCTCGACGGGAGGTATCCGCCTATGAATTACGTTTTGACTATAAGCGCAGAGAAAGAATTTTTCCCTTGCGTTTTTTTATTGTTTACGGAAATAATTCCGACGGCAATTTGCATAGATTAAACGAACCGAAAAACCGGAGATTTATATGAAGAATAAAATCGTAAAAGCAATAATAGCCGTTTTATTTGTCACGCTCACGACGTGCGCCGTCTGTTTTATGTCGGCTTGTTCTCGCGGCGGCAGTAATGACAGAGTTACCATTACTTTTGTTGTGAACGGCGGGAAAGAAATTGCCCCGATAACGCTTGAAAAGGGAGAGGAACTCACGCTCCCGACGGCAGAAAAGGACGGAAGAGTCTTTGCGGACTGGTATTACGACGAAGGCTTTACAAGCGTTTGTCCAAAAAAAATAACCGCGGAAAAGGATGAGACGCTTTATGCCCGTTACGGCGCGGTTTTAACTTTTGTTACCGACGGCGGTACGGAAATCGAGCCGCGAACCTACTTTGAGGGCGAAGAAATAGGGACTCTGCCCGTATCGTATAAAAACGGTTTTTCTTTCGGCGGATGGTATTACGACGCAGAACACAGCCACTCCGTCGGCAAACAAGACAATATAGAATATTCCCTGACGGTATATGCAAGGTTTTCGGAAAAGTCCGAAACGATAAGAAAACTTACGAGCGTAAAAAACGTTTCCCTGTCACCTGTCGTCGAAGTAAAGACCGACGGCGTAGTTTTGCATAACGACAACATATCCGATTACATATCTTTCGTTTCGTCGAGCGGAGAAAAAATAGGTCTAATATGTCGCCCGTCGGAAAACGGGGCTTTCGTCGTCGAACCCAACAAAAATCTTTCGGAGGGCATGACGTACTCCGCCAAAACGTTGTCTTCTTTGCTGAAATTTGTCGCCGTTGACGGCAACGATACGGAAAGCGCAGACGAAGTAACCATAACCACGCATAAAGAAGAAAAAAACGTTCTTGAAAAAAAGCCGTCGATTCATCTCACTTCGTCCGAACTTGCCAAATGGGAAGAAAACGTTTACGTTTATATGGACGCGGGACTTGAAAAGGACGTAAACAGAATCGTGGCGAGAACGGAAAAAGAAATTAAAGCCGGCTCGATAGTAACCGTCGGCGAAAAACCGACGGCGCAGGACGCCGATTATATCTGCAAGGTAATATCCGTCAAAAAGGAGAAAATGCAATACGTTGTCGGCTCTGATATCAAAGAAGGCGAATTTTATATATTGGACGTTGTTACGCCGAACGTAGACGACGTTTATTACGATATAGATATATACGGAGAAAAACAGACTCAACTCGAAGGCGTGATAAATATTTCTGCTGAAACGATTGCGGAAAACGTGGAAAAGAACGAAGGCATCGTGATGCTTAAAAACGCAGTCAGAAACGCCGTCGCGCAGTCGCATACGGTAACCGACTATACAAACACTCTCACCGAAAAGGAAAAAGCGGCGGTTGTTGCGGCAATCGCAGGCTTTGAATTTCAAAAGCCGAAAGTAAAAATAGATATAACGGGAACGGTTCTTGCTTTCGAGATAGAACTCGGCGGCGAAATACAGGTTAAAAATTTCAAAGTGGGCGTTTCCGTTACGATAAAAAACAGAACGCAGGTAGATTACAGGTACACGATTTGCAAATCCGGGCTTGTAACGTTGAATCCGCTTTTATGGTTCTATACCGACATTAAGGTCGATCTTACAAACGATTTTTCGATTTCGCTCGCCGCGACGGCGGAATTTGCCGACGCCAAGGACGACGTTCACGGTATCGTTGACATTACCGACGAAGTGGAATACGTTATGGACATTGCCAAAGACGGACAAAACAAGTTTGCCGAAGCGATCACCGGCAGTCCGCTGTGGGATGACGACGAACTCGAATACGTCGATATTTTCAGCATACCGCTGGGGCAAATTCCGTTGCCGGTACCCGTTGTTTCGCTTATGCTGGAATTTAACGTGGTAGGATCTTTGGGCGCGCGCGCCGGATTGTACGTCGAGTTTTCTCATCACTACGTGGAAACCACTACGCTAACAAACGGGATAAGCGCAGCGGGAGAAAACGGTAAACCCGTGATGTACAATGAGTTCAAGTTCATGAGAAACACGTCCGCAAACGAAATAGATCTTTCGATTACGCTCAAAGGTCAGGTCGGTTTCCGTTGCGGACTCGAAGCGAAATTGTCTTTGTCTGTTCTAAAACTCAATAATGTCGCGGCGGTATACGTTTCCTTCCGTTTCGGACCGTATATCGAACTCAGCGGACTCGTTTCTTTCCGTTATTCTTACGATGCCGTAAACAAGATTTCCGAAACGCATCTGTACGGCGGAATGTATCTGGAAGTCGGATTGTTCGTCAACGCGAAAATCGGTGCGAAATTCCTCGTTTACGACCTGAATACGGACATTTTCGATAAAAAAATTCCGTTATACGGCGTAGGCGACAGGCTCATTCCGTTAGGATTCGTCGAAAAACAAAATTCGCCCGACGATCCGTATGTTATTGCGTCACGTTACGGCGGAGTGAGAATGAACGGCGTGCAGATGAAGTATCTCGATATCGTCACCGGCGAAGAGGTCGTGGATAACGCGCTCAGGAACAGGTACGGAGCGCAGTTGTGGTACGAATTCGAGTTTGTCGATGCACCCGATTATCAGACGAAAAACTACGAGGACTATGTAACGATTGACGGCGGCACAATTTATATCAGCAAAAAATATCCGTATAAAACGCTTAATTTCGTCGTTAAAGCAAAAATGCTTCAACGGCACGGCGTATATGCGAGCGGGATCGAGCGGATTTTCTATGTGGAATACAGAAATCCCGACGGCAGAGATTACGCAATTCAGAACAGCCGGTTTATAAACGACTATTACGTCGGCGGCGGTTCAAGACATACCGAAGTATTGGAGTCGCTGTTCTTTAAAGAAGGAGAACAGGTCGTACCGCCCGATTTCACGAGAGAAATGCTGCCGGTTCGTCAGGGTTACTATCTCGATATGAACGACCTTTGGGAAAGGTATCTTCCGCACCGCGGCAATAAGGTCGACGAAACGTTCGACGGAACGTATCCGATCGTAAGATACGAAGATTACAGTATTTATTTTTACAGACTCAAATGGAAACAACTCACGTTTAACGCGGAGTTCTATTATCCTCAATATTCGTCTGCCGATGTCGTATCCGGAAACAAATTCCTGAAATCGGCGCAGATGCTGTATGTTCCGTCGCTTCGCTCGTTTATCGTACTTACGGACAAAATAACCGCGCCGGACGTTTACGGCAAAAAGTACGATGCTTTCGTGAGTACTAGCGGCTTGCGCTTCACCATCGACTACTTCAACGTAGATCCGAACGACGACGCTTTCGCCGATTTCGATATCGAAGCGGGACTTTATCCGATAATAAGGGTGGATACCGATTCCGATTTGTATCGCAACGACTTCGACGTAATAAGAAACGGCGCGACGTTTGTAGCAACGTATACGGACTCAAACGTGTTTACCGAAACCTACGTTCTGGAGACGGAAACTTTCGGGCGCGTCAAGGTCGAATACAAGCCTTTCGATTATAACGGCAAAACCATTCGTCCGACGCCTCCCGCAGGACTTATAATAGGCGACGAGTTTGAGCAAAACGGAAATACTTACGTCATCACGGGTTATCGCGATATCAATCCCGAAGACGAGGCAAAAAGCCGCTATTACGACGTTGCCGCTATGCCCGACGTTACGAAAAACAGGATATATTACGTGCTGTACGAACGCAAGGGTTTAGGCGAATTGCCGGTATTTTACGTCAATATCGTCGCGAACGGACAGAAAATCGGCGATTACGGCGTAAAACAAGGCGAGCCGATAGACGTTGCGTTGCTGAAACTCAATTTTTCCGATAAAACGGTTATAAGCAGGCTTGCAGGCTATCCGCTTATGACCTTGGACGAAACGATAAAATCCTATTCGGTCGTCTGGGATGAGGCGAATATCCCTGCGCAAATGCCGGAAAATGATATCACGGTAAACCTTACGGCAACCTATACGTTTAACGAACTTACCGCCGAATTTATCGTAAGCGATCCGCTTCAGAGTTTTGCGGACGGACTGAATTTCGATACAAAACCCGACGGAAACAGAGTGCATACGGCAAAAGGCAAGACATGGACTTTCGGCTCAAGTGACGACACGGCGTTTTATTCGCTCCCGAAACTCAACGATTATTTCGACGCCGACGGCAAAATATACTACGCGTTTTACGGCTGGAAGAGCGCGATCGGAGAGGAATATCCTTACGGAATACGCATAGCGTTTGTCAAAAACGAAGTTTATGAGCCGGTTTTCTACGGAAAAACGGTACTGCCGACGATTGCGTTTGTCAGCGTCGGAGATTACGGCTATGAATATTACTACAAAATAGTCGAGGGCGATTACTTCGGAAAAACGCTTGCGGAGGTAATACAATCCGCAAAAATCGATCTTCCCGCTCGCGGCGACGTAAACGGCGTTTACGAATACGAGTTCAAGGATTGGGGCGTTGACGAAAGTTCCTACGTTGTCGGCACCGAAAAAGACGCGAACGGCAACGTAAAAACTTACGTCGTTTTCAAAGCACGATTTATTGAACAAGGAAAACCGCATACGGTTACCTTCGAGGCTTTGGGCGGAGCGTTTTCGGACGGCGAAAAAACGTATAAAAAGGTCGGCGTTTACGGCGAGGATATATCCTCTGTCATTGCAGAGAATTATTCCGACGAAAAAGGCGATTTTACCTTCGTTTGCTGGACGACGATTCCGTATTCGTTCGAGCATAGAGTGGACAAAGAAGATTTGAAAATCGGCAACAAAGACGCAACGTATTATGCGTACTATTCGCTCGCTCCCGCTACGATAACGCTTACTTTCAAAGGGCACGTTCGGACGGAAGAATCCGACGGCACCGGCAACGTTTACTTCGGCGGAGACAAATCGAAAACCGAACTTAAAGTAAGCGATTTGTACGGCAG
>CAKQVV010000082.1 GCA_934277845.1 uncultured Clostridia bacterium | reverse complement strand
AACAATACGAAAAATGAATATCATCACAATAGGCACAATAGTGGCGGGCATTGTCGCGGTAGTCGCGCTCGTCGTGCTTACCACCATGACAAGACTGATAGAAGAGGAACGCCCCGTTATCGCTTGTTACCGCACGCTCGGTTACGACAACGGGCTTATTGCGATGAAATATATCGGATTCGCGCTGATCTGTTGCCTTATAGGGTCGGTATGCGGACTGTTTGCCGGCTCGTGGATACTCCCGACAGCGCTTTTCCCGGCATTCAAAGCAACGTTTTTCTTCCCCGATCCGGCTATGGGATTGCATCTGAAAGAGGGCATGGTTTTTGCGGCGATAATGGCGGCGGCTGTGATAGCCGTCACGGCGTATTCGATCTCGAACTGCCTGCGGGCAAAGCCTGCGGAACTACTGCGTCCGCGCTCCCCGAAGCCCGGTAAAAAGATATTTCTCGAACACGTTTCTTTCATCTGGAACAGGCTGTCGTTCAAGTATAAATCGACCTATCGGAATATTTTCCGCTACGTTCGCCACCTTTTGATGACCGTGATTTCGGTCGCCGGTTCTACCGCGCTGGTGCTTGCCGGTTTCGGACTGCGCGACGTATCGCTTAATCCCGATGCCACGAAGATAGCGGGTTTTGCCGATACGTTCGAACTCATTTCGTTTGTGGTAATACTGTTCGCCGCGACGCTCACCGTGCTCGTCGTCTACAACCTGACTAACCTTAATATCGGCGAGAGAAAACGCGAAATCGCCACGCTCGAAGTACTCGGCTATTATGACGGCGAAGTCGCGGGGTATATATACCGCGAAGTCGCGATTATGGCGTTGTTCGGCGTAATCCTCGGCTTGCCGCTCGGTTTCGGACTGTGCTGGTTCGTGTTCGCGTATCTCGATTTCGGCAGCGTAACCATGATCAAATGGTATTCGTACCTTATCACCGCCGGCGTTACTTTCCTGTTCGTCGCATTCGTGTTCCTGCTCCTGTTCCCGAAAATCAAAAAAGTGAACATGAACGACTCGCTCAAAACGCTGGAATAAACAATCGTATTTTCGCGAGCGGATATACGTCCGCTTAAAAAAATTTTCCCGGTTATCCGCAACTTATCTTTAAAGATTTATGAAGTTTTATGTTTTGCCGCAACGCAAACGAAAGTTTGTTGTCTTTATAGATATAGGGCGGATATTTTTTTGTGTGAAAGTACAAAAAATGCGAAAAACACGCTAAAAAATGCGAAAAAACACAAAAATCGCACGGAGAACGATTGTTTGTGTTGACAGATTCTGACAACGTAATGTAAAATAATAATGTAATTTAAAAACGTTCGAAGTATCGGACGAAGGAGGATAAAATGAGGAAAGCAAAAATACCGGCAGCCGTTTTAGCGGCGATTATGGCAATGGTTTTGTTCGCAGCATGCGGAGATAAGTGTGCGAACGGACACAGTTTCGGCGAGTGGGAAGTAACCGTTGCCGCGACCTGCACCGAGGACGGCGCGGAAACGCGCAAGTGCAGCGTTTGCGACAAAGAAGAAACCCGCCCCGTGACCAGACTCGGGCACGACTACGGCGAACCCGCTTACGCCGAGCGCGACGGTAAACTCGTTACGGTCCGCGCTTGTTCGCGCGGCGACGGCGAGGACGTGCAAGAGGTCGAAAACGGCATAGCGGTACACAACTGGGACGAACTCGATGCCGCCGTCAAGAAAAACAACGCGCACATTGTCCTTATGAACGATATCGCAAAGGCGGGCATGACGGACTTTAATATTCGTCCCGACGGCAGCGACCTTAGCATTACGATCGATCTTAACGGAAAGACGATCGGCGCAGAAGTGAACGTATGTACTTATTACAAGGTCGACGGAACGGCTAAGGAGTGCGGCTACAAACTCGTCGTAAAACTTCTTAACGGCAATATCGGCACCGAAACCGGCTATATCGCGGGCGAACAAACAGACGATAACAAGATATTTTACGGAATACTCGTAAACGGCGCGAAAGTAGATCTCACCGTCGAAAAGGTGAATTCAGCAGGTTACTACGGCGGATTTTACACCAACGGTTCCACCAAGGGCAGTAAAATCGCTATGAGCGATTGCATCGTCAGGGGTGCGGCGGTTGCCGCTGGTTACCTTGCGGGCGGACATACCGTCACGTTCGATCGTTGCTCGTTCAACGGCACATTCGGACTGTATATTAAGTCGGGCGCGGTCACGCTTAACGATTGCACGGTTGTCGCGACTGGCGAGTATAGCCAGCCGAACTATAACGGAAACGGCGCGGACGGAAACGGCAGCGGTATCGTAGTCGACAGCGTAACGGGTTATAATCCGTCGCTGACCTTTACGATGAACGGCGGCACTATTAGTTCGGCAAACGGTTATGCTTTCGAACAGGTAGTGACCAAAGGAGAGAACTATTCGACGTCCACGCTTAACGGAGTGAAAATGACGGCAGGCAAGACTCCCGCGGTGTTCATAACCACCGACGGCGCGGTAACGGTAAAATAATCGGAACGGCGCTTATGCGGCGAAACGCGTAGAGCGTTCGGCGTTTCGCGTAGAAAAACCACAATAAGAAGGGCGGTCCCGCAGGATCGCCCTTCTTAGTATGTTTTGTAATTGTCGTCAATATTTTTTTTGGAATATGACGGCAGATTATGCGTTATCTGCTTTCGGCAGAGGACTTATTTCAAATCCTCGGGATTTATCTTTCTGTCCTTGAAGTAGTACTCGCGGTCGCGATCGTTTATTTCACGGAGAACGCGGCAAGGGTTGCCGACGGCAACGACGTTTGCGGGCAAGTCTTTCGTGACGATGCTGCCCGCGCCCACCACGGTGTTATCGCCGATCGTCACGCCGGGGAGCACCACGACGTGCGCGCCCAGCCAGCAGTTTCTGCCGATATGCACGGGCATATTGTACTGATAGATTCTCTCGCGGAGTTCGGGGAGAACGGGGTGTCCCGCGGTCGCGATCGTCACGCCCGGACCGATCATGGTATAATCGCCCACGGTGATTACGCCGTCGTCCACGAGCGTCAGGTTAAAGTTCGCGTAAACGTAATCGCCGAGGCTCACGTTTTTGCCGCCCCAGTTGGCGTGAAAAGGCGGTTCGATATAGCAACCTTTGCCGAGATGCGCGAACATGTTTTCCAGCATTGCCTTGCGCTTTTCCGGCTCGGACGGACGCGTCATATTATATTCGTAAACTTTTTCCAGCCAGGTCGCCTGCTCGGCTGCGACCGAATCGTCGTCGCACGCATAAAGTTCGCCGGTCAGTAGTTTTTCTCTCATTCCCATAACGATACTCCCGAAATTATAGTATCGCTATTATAGCCGCTTTGCCGATTAAAATCAAGCGAAAAGCCGTCCGACTTTGCGTAATTTCGGTGAAATACGCGCTATACTGTCGTCCGCGCTTGACCGTCCGTGCCGATATTTGGTATACTGGCAGTGAAAAAACGACGGGCAAACGCCCCGAAGGAGCAGGCATGCAAGTAAAAGCAATAGTTTTCGACCTCGACGGAACGCTTCTCGACACGCTCGACGATCTGTGGCTGAGCGTCAATTATACGATGAAAGAGTACGGCTTTCCCGAAAGAGATAAGCGCGAAGTCCGCAGTTTCCTCGGCAGCGGCGTGCGTTACCTCATCAACAAGTCGCTCCCCGACGACAAAAAGGACATGACGGACGAGTGCCTTACGGTTTTCAAGACGTATTACGATATTCACAAGGACGATAATACGCGCCCTTACGACGGCGTAATCGGCATGCTGAAAGCGGTGCGCGACGCAGGACTGAAGTCCGCGATCGTGTCGAACAAGTACGACGCGGCGGTGCAGGAACTCAAAAACGTGACCTTCAACGGGCTCGTCGATTTCGCGGTGGGCGAAGGAAACGGCATAAAGACCAAACCCGCTCCCGACGGCGTGCTACTCGCGCTTAAAAACTTAGGCGTAAACAAGGACGAAGCCGTTTACGTCGGCGACAGCGAAGTCGACCTTAAAACCGCCGGAAACTCGGGACTCAAATGCGTGGCGGTGACCTGGGGATTTCGAGACCGCGACTTTTTGCTGGATAACGGCGCAAAGAACGTGATCGATAGCCCCGCCGAATTGTTGCCGCTCGTAAAAATCGGCGACCTGAAATGACGCTTTTTACGGCGTAAAAGGTTAATTCGCTCGACAAAAACGGGAGAATATATTAGAATAACATCGTGGTATACAGAGCGGACAAGTTATTCGGCGCAAAAAAACGCGTGTGGGAAGCCGACTTTTTGAGAGGTGCGGCGATAATTCTCATGTGTTTCGACCACTTCATGTACGATCTGAGCATACTGCCGAGTTTTTTTACCGACTTTTACGCGAACGCGCCTGCTTCATTATACAAACTATGGGACGACGGCTATAATTTTTATATGTCTGCGTTCCGCGACACTTTTCACTATATCTTTGCCACGCTGTTCCTGCTTATATCCGGAATAAGTTGCACGTTTTCCCATAGCGACGGCATGCGCTGTGCCAAACTTTTCATCTTCGCGGCGATTCTCACGACCGCAACGGCGTTTCTCGATTCGGTCGCGGATATGAACGCGTTCATCGTGTTCGGAGTAATACAACTTCTTGCGTTCGCGTCGCTCGCGTACTGGCTGATAAACAAGTTCTTAAAAAACGATTTCTGGTTTCTTTTGTTCGGCGCGGCGTTCCTTATCGGCGGCATAGCGATCGAGTGGTACGCGCGGCCATGGATAACCGGCATGCCTACCGATCCCGACAAGCTATGGCGCACGGTGCTCGAAGCGATGATCGGTTTGAAACGCGTCGGCTCCGACCATTTTCCGCTTTTCCCGTGCGCGGGAGTCGTGCTGTGGGGCGCGTATATCGGCAAAAAGTTCTATCCCGGGCGTAAATCGCTGTTGCCGTCACTCGACGGCGCGTGGAATCGCGGTATTTCGGCAATCGGACGAAATACTTTATGGGTGTATTTGTTGCATCAACCCGTGATTGCGGGTATAATAATGATTATAGGAATCACAAACGGACTATCCGTTTTCTGACGCGAGAATAAAACGCGGCTGATTATCGGACGGAGGAAAACCAAGTGAACGATAAACACAAAACTTTATATCTTGCGGTGGCGGAAACCGCCGCCGAATATCCCGATAATACCGCTCTCGCTTTCATGGGAGCAAAAGTCGATTATAAAACCATGATCGCCGATATAAACGCGATTGCCGGCTGGTTCCGCTCGGCAGGAATAGGCGAGGGCGATGCGGTTACGCTGTGCATGCCGAATATCCCGCAGTGCGTGACGTGTTTTTACGCGCTCTCGAAAATCGGCGCGATCGCACACATGGTTCACCCGCTCGCTCCCGAGGCAAGACTGAGAGAGTATATGACGGAGGTGCACAGCAAAATGCTGGTCGTCCCCGATTTTTCCGTCGAGAAATATCCGGGGCTCGTCGACGAATACCCGACGCTGGTGTGTTCGCCCGCGCAGTACCTCGGCTTTATCCGCAAGTCGGTCTATGCGATCCGCACCATGCCGACTTTGGGCGCGATCAAAAAATTGCCCCGCGTCACGCTGTATTCCGAAGCGCTCAGAAGCGGCGAGCCTAAAATCGCCGCGTTCCGCGACGCCGAAGCACCTGCGGTATATCTGCACTCCGGCGGCACGGGCGGACACCCGAAAACCATAGTACTTTCGTCCAGAGCGATAAACGCGCTTACCGACCGGAGTTTAGACATTTTGGGGATAAAGGAATTTCACGGCGGCAGTATGCTCGCGGTGCTTCCGATGTTCCACGGTTTCGGGCTGGCGATGGGGATCCACGCGATGATATGTTACGGCGGTACCGACGCGCTTATGCCGAAGTTCCACACCGCAGACACTATCAAACTCATCGAACAAAACAAAATCAACTATCTCATCGGAGTGCCCGTGCTGTACAAAGCGTTGCTCGCGAGAGAAGAGTTTTCGGGCGATAAACTTAAAAACCTGCGCGTCGCGTTCGTCGGCGGCGACTACGTACCGAAGAGCCTGCTTGCCGAGTTCAACGAGCGTATGATTAAATACGGCTCCGAGGCAAGGCTTTACGAAGGTTACGGACTGACCGAAACCGTTACCGTTTGCTCGGTCAATACTACGCTCGCGCATCGCGACGGCAGCGTCGGTAAAGCGGTCGGCGGCGTAAAGATCGCGGCGTTCGACGGCGAAAAGATGCTGGCGGCGGGAGAAGAAGGCGAACTTTGCGTGAGCGGCGACGTGCTTATGACCGGATACCTCGGCGACGAAAACGCAACCGATGCCGCGTTTTTCGAGCACGACGGCGAAAAATTCGTGCGCTCCGGCGACGTCGGTTCGGTCGATAAAGACGGGTACGTCTACTTCCGTTCGAGAATCAAACGCATCGCCAAGGTCAACGGCGTGACCGTGTTCCCGTCCGAGATCGAAAAACTCGTCATGGACGAAATTCCCGAGGTAAAGGAAGCGTGCGCCGCGGCAAGATCCGACGTACGCACCGGCGACGTGATCGTGCTGTTCGTCACGACCGAAACCCGGCTTGCGGAAGAGGACAAGAGAAAACTTACCGCAAAACTCACCGCGTTTATAAAAGAAAGATTGTCCGTGTATGCCGTGCCCGAAAAAGTGTACTACGTTTCCGAGTTTCCGAAAACGCTCGTCGGCAAAGTCGACGTCAATAAACTTAAAGAAATCTATCTCGGCAGTGACGTGACCGAGTAGGCGAGAGTGCGGCAAATTTTTGCCGTTTTCCGGCGACGCAAGCAAACAGATGCCGCGAAATGAAGATAACTTCGGTTTTTTGGCTCAAATCGTTGACAAACGTCCGCGCTTACGATATAATAATTAGGCTATCGCACTTGACGTAGCCTCATTCCCGCGGAGAAATACCCAAGAGGCTATAAGGGGACCCCCTGCTAAGGGGTTAGTTCGGGGATTACCTGAAGCGCGAGTTCGAATCTCGCTTTCTCCG
>CAKQVV010000081.1 GCA_934277845.1 uncultured Clostridia bacterium | reverse complement strand
AATTACGGCGCAAGTTGTTTTTTACAAATCGTTTTCGGCATGTACACGCTGTTTCTGATAAGCGCGATTGCCTTTTCTGTTTCGCTTGCAGTGAGGAGTCCGCTTCTGTCCGCAGGAATTACCATTGTCGTTTGTTTTTGCGGGCGATTTTTGGAACTGTTACAGTCAACTATCGGAAGAACGGTAAATTTCGCAAAATGGCTTTTGCCACTCAATTTACGGTTGGAACAATCTTTTACATCTTTAACCGTTAATAGCGTTTTTGTAACCGCCATATTCGGAATCTCAATTACGGCATTTTTGTTTTTTATAGCGATGGCTACATTTAATAAAAGGGACATGACATAAAAAATTAAACACCAATAACCAAAAAAATAAAAGGAAGTTTGAGTAATATCGGACTTCCTTTTGCTAGATTTCTCGACTACGCTCGAAATGACGTATAAGGTTTGGTATCGCTTAAATCGAACGAGTAGTCTACATTCTCCCACGTTATTCCACGCAGCAGAGAAGTACTTTATCCTTAGTCCGCGCGTTCTATCGCGTTTCGTTCCCGCATAAATTAAGAGCGGAGAGAAAAATGAAAAGACTGATATCGCTGTTACTGTGTTTAATAACCGTGCTGCCCGCAGCGGGTTGCGCGACGAAAATCGAAAAACGCGACCGCAACGTGTCGGAACTGCGCGACGAACTGATGATCGCCGAGTCCGACAAAATGAAAATAACGCTGATATCGGGCGAGAGAGAAGAGCCGTTTTCTATCGACGGAAAGCCCGGCGAACGCGTTCCGTTCTCGGTGATCACGATCGCGCCTCGCGGATTTTCGGACGATGCCGAGTTTACGTATGCCGCGTATATCGGCGCAGAGAAATTCGAAGGGAAATTTTCACGCCACCCGTATAAAAACACCTGTTCGGTCGAGTTGTCGGCGCGCGCCTCGTCCGCCGCGACCGTCACGGTGACGGGCGACGGTTACGTCGAAAACTTTGAACTGAAATCGGTCAAGACCGACGATATGATTCCCGCGTCCGTCGCGCTCGAAACCGCCGAAATACGACTAAAAGACCGGATAAAAGAACTTGTCGCGGACGGAGAACTGGGTGCCGAGATTTACGTTCGTTTCACCGAAAACCCGATAAGCGGCGACGGCGGCTACTACTGGTACGTCGCTTTCGTCCCCGAAAAGTACACGGTTTACGCCGTCCTTATCGATCCCGTCACAAAAGAAATAGCCGCGGTCAGGGAATAATCGCGGCGCGGCAATGCGCTTTCATCTCGCGCGCCCGGACAACCGCGGCGCGTTTTCTCTTTACGTAAATAAAGAATAATGCAAAAAAGCGTGAAAATTATAAAAAAATTCGGGAAAGTCGTTCAAAACCATTTCTCTTTTTCGTAATTTGTGATATAATTTTAGAAAATATAGTTTCGGTCGGAACGGGACTTGTTGTACGGCGGGATCGCCCGAGGTATTATGACGCAAACCGAAGAAAAACAAATCGCAGAGAAAAGCGAGTCGCAAGTGATCGCCTCTACCGCAATCAGGACTTTGTACTGGTTGCTCGCTTTCCTTGCGCTTTTGCTTACGGTGATAAGGGCGGCGTTTCCGCTCGCCGCGATGAACGTCTATGCCGACCTCGGCAACACGCCGCGCGCCTACGACTGCGCTTTTTCGGCGGCAAAGATTTACGGGGGCGACGCCGGCGTGAACGCGCGCATATCGTGCGTCAACTATTCGATCGCGCTCATGAGCGAAAACCCGACGGGTTACGCCGAGGCGGTAAAACGCGACACCGAGGCGTTTTTCGCCGATTCCGGGTGTACGGCGCGCATACCGCTCATCGACGAGTACAACGTCAAAAACGCTGACAAAACCATGCGTCCCAACCTGTACAGTTACGCCGACTACATATCGGGCGAGAACACACGCGCGCGATTTATCACGGGCAACGAGTCCGTTTCTTATTTCGGCAAGCCCGTGAAATACTCCGATCTCGCGTCCGCGATAACGGCGTGCGTCGATTCGGAGAATAACTACCGCTATGCGACACCGCTTATCAACGGCGCGGCGGTGGTCGCGGAAGAATGTAAAAAAGCCGGTAAACCCTTGCCGTTCGACGAAAAAGCCGTCACCGCGGCGGCGAAATCGTACCTTATAAAGGCACTGGCGGGGACGGACGGCGACGCGCCTTCGCTCAGGTCGCTGTACGAAATCAAGGCTTATCAGAAGTACGCCCAGCGGCTTATATCCGGCGGATTCGTGACGGGCGCGGAAAAAGCGGCGGTCGAAACCGTGACTTTCGGCGGAACGCAGACCGCTATAAACGAACTATACTACAACGTGCTGCTTAAAAACTATTGCAAATAATCTTTCAGGAGTCAGAATATGAACAAAATCGTAAAAGAAGGACTTACGTTCGACGACGTGTTGCTCATTCCGGGCGAGTCGCACGTTATCCCCAAAGACGTCGACCTTTCGACTCGTCTTTCGGACAAGATCAAACTCAACATTCCGCTTCTCAGCGCGGCGATGGACACCGTCACCGAGTCCCGCCTCGCAATCGCGATCGCGCGTGAGGGCGGCATGGGCATTATTCACAAGAACATGCCCATCGAAGCCCAGGCGGAGAACATCGACAAGGTAAAGAGAAGCGAACACGGCGTAATCACCGATCCGTTCTTCCTCGGTCCCGACTGCCTGCTTTCCGACGCGCTTGCGCTGATGAACAAATACCGGATCAGCGGCGTTCCGATCACAGTGAAAGGCAAACTGGTCGGCATATTGACAAACCGCGATCTCAGATTTGAAACCGATTTTAACCAGCCCATCAGAAACGTCATGACAAAGGACAACCTCGTCACCGCACCCGTCGGAACCACGCTCGCCGAAGCGCAAAAGATTCTCGGCAAGCACCGTATCGAAAAACTGCCCATCGTCGACAAGGACGGCATGCTCAAAGGGCTTATCACGATAAAAGACATCGAAAAGGCGATTCAGTACCCGAATTCCGCGCGCGACAAGAACGGCAGATTGCTCGTCGGTGCCGCAATCAGCAACGGCAACGGTTATCTCGACCGCGCGAAAGCACTCGTCGATGCCCGGGTAGACTGCCTCGTCATCGACACCGCGCACGGTCACAACGTCGGTGTCATGAACGCCGTCGAGAAAGTTCGCGAGGCTTGCCCCGACGTAACGATAGTCGCCGGCAACGTCGCAACCGCCGAAGCCGCCGAAGCACTCTTCAAGCGCGGCGCGGACGTAGTCAAGGTCGGTATCGGACCGGGCTCGATCTGCACCACCAGAATAGTGGCGGGTATCGGCGTTCCGCAGATCACCGCGATCATGGATTGCGGCGAAGTCGCGGACAAGTACGGCAAGACCATTATCGCCGACGGCGGCATCAAGTACAGCGGCGATATTACCAAGGCGATCGCCGCCGGTGCGCACGCCTGCATGATCGGCTCGCTGTTCGCCGGCACCGAGGAAAGCCCCGGAGAACTCGAAATCTATCAGGGCAGAAGTTTCAAGTCCTATCGCGGCATGGGTTCGCTGGGCGCGATGGCTCTCGGCAGCAAGGACAGATACTTCCAGTCCGACGCGAAAAAACTCGTCCCCGAGGGCGTCGAGGGCAGAGTTCCTTATCGCGGATCGCTTTCCGAGATCGTATTCCAGCTTATGGGCGGGTTGCGCTCGGGGATGGGTTACTGCGGACAACCGACTATCGCCGACCTTCGCAACAACGGCAGATTCGTGCGCATAACCAACGCGTCGCTTATCGAAAGCCACCCGCACGATATTTCCATCACCAAGGAAAGCCCGAACTATTCGTCGAAGAACTGACGTTTGTCAAGTATCGCCTAAGCCGTGTGATCAAAAGCGCGGCTTAAGTTCGTATAAAGAGGGAAGAAAACAATGAGAAAAAAACTATACACGGCGTTTTTGTCGTCGAACTATTCCGGACTGAAAGAAGAACGTTCGATCGCGATCAAGAAATTACTCGACGCGAACGTGTTCCCGGTTTCGATGGAACATTTCGTCATCGGCTCGACGGACGGATTCCGCGACATCTGCGAACTTATCGACGACTCGGACGTGTTCATACTTCTTATGGGTACGCGCTACGGCAGCCGCGACGAGCGCGGCGACAACAAGAGCTGGACGGAAAAAGAATTCGACTACGCGCTGGAAAACAATCAGAAAATGCTTATCGTGCGGTTTGCGCCGCTCGAAACTTTGCTGAAAAACTACCGCGACGATATGACCGACGACGAAGTGATTGCGCTTTGTCCCGACCAGAGCGCGGCGGATACCCGCGATCAGGTGCGTTTTGCCCGTTCGATAGCGAAAGAAATGATCACCACCGTCAACACGGAAACGGAATTTTCCGACGTTATCGGCAAATTTCTCAACACGATCCGCCGCGATCCGAACGTCGCAGGCTGGATCCGCGACGTTTCCGTGACCGAAATCGAAGAAACGTTGCCGCTCGCCACCTACTATCATTGCCACTTTTGCTCCACCCAGCCCGGGTACCTGCGCGTGGGCGAACTCGCGGTGACTTGCAGTGACGGCGGCGGTTATAACCTGCACTTCGAGGGCAAGAATTACAAGGGCAAGATCGACGACGGCAAAATATCCGTCAACGAAACCAAGTACACGGTGTGGAACGGCGATTACGTTCTCGATCCGGTCGCAAAGACGCTTCAGGGCATATATTCGGCGCGAAAGACCGATATCGACAACAAGGGCGAGCGCATAATCAAGCCCGGCACCCGCGACGGCATACATCGTTTCGTAATATGCGACGGCGATGACGGAGAATGTTTTATGCACGGCACTTCGCAGGACGCGGTGACGGAAGATCGCGACGGCAAGGAATGTAATATCAGCGTGTTTAAAAACCGCGAAGCCCGCGACAGATACGTTCTCAAATATTTTGACGACGAGGACTAGAAAGGAGGCTGCATTATGGATTATCGTAAGATTGTAGAAATCGTTAAAAGCGCAAAAAAATTCGTGCTTCAGGACGATCTCAGCCACGAAGTGAAGATGAAAGGAGAAGCCGATTTCGTTACCGGTGTCGACCTTTCGATCAGCGAGTATCTCAAAGAGAAACTGCACGAAATCGCGCCCGGCATCGGGTTCATGAGCGAAGAAGAGGAGCCGGGCAAACTTGCGCCGCGCCGCTGGATTCTCGATCCCGTCGACGGCACGACCAACCTTGTATACGACTATAAAATGAGCAGTATTTCGCTGGGGCTTTGCGACGGCGGAAGAACGGTTTTCGGCGTGGTTTACAACCCGTATTCCGACGAAACTTTCACCGCGGTACGCGGCGAGGGTGCGTTCCTTAACGGCAAGAGAATCACAGTAAACGACCGTGTGCCGCACGACAGCATTATCGAGTTCGGCGCGGGATCCACGAGAAAACACGATGCCGACGAAGCGTTCGCGATCGCAAAAGAAGTGTTTCTGCACTGTCTTGACCTTCGCAGAATCTGCTCGTCCGCGCTCGCGATCTGCTTTATCGCCGCCGGCAGAATAAACGGCTATTTTGAAAAGGTAATCAAGCCGTGGGACTACGCCGCCGCGTCCGTAATACTGGAAGAAGCGGGCGGGTATCTTTGCGACTGGACGGGCGCGCCGCTTCCGTTTGACCGCCCGAGCGGTATAATCGCCGCCAGTCCGAAAACTTACGAGTATTTGAAGTCCGTACTTGTTAAATAAAGAAATATAAATTACTCTTTCAGAGCAGTGAATTTCGCAAAACGAGCGAACGCAACCCGCGTCCGCTCGTTTTTCTGCTGTCGTTGTAAAAGCGAACTTTTCAAATTTAATTACAAGCAGCATTATTCTCGGTTTTCCCGCTCGGGGGAAGTTGTCACGAAGTGGCTGATGATGGGATAAAAACGTTTCTTTTTCGTTCCACCTCGTCATTCAGAGCGCGTTTTACGCGCGTGGAATCCCCTGCATGGAGCGAATAATAATCCTATAAATAGGTCAGATATAATTATAACGCGCAATTCCCGTTTCCCCCGTCATTCAGAGCGAGGCGGCACGCCACGCGTGGAATCCCCCCGCATGGAGCGAGTAATAATCCTATAAATAGGTCTGATAAAATCATAACGTGCACTTCCCGTTCCCCCGTCATTCAGAGCGGGGCGGCACGCCACGCGTGGAATCCCCTGCATGGAGCGAATAATCGACCTTATAAAAATAGGTTAATAACGTTCTTGAAGAGGGGGATTCCACGTCGTATCGGCATAGCCTCTTGACAGTCGAGGCAATGCCTTACTCCTCTGAATGACGGTTAATGACGTAAAGGTTTCGTTTTATTTTGTTCCGACGTTTCTTCGCAGGCCGACTATCCTTCGGCAGAGGCGAAAAAAGTCAATAATCATATAGAAAAAAGCAATAATTTTTTTGCTTTTCTACTTGTCTTGTGTTATACTAAATATAGTAACGGCTGAATCAGCCTTGGCAATACGGAAACCGACGGGCAAAATGATATGCGAAATATGTAATTTCGTCTTTTCCGCAAAGCAAAACTAATAATTTTCAAGGAGATTATGATGAAAAGTAGAATCAAGTATCTGCTCGCGGCGTTACTTATTTTCGCATGCTGTCCGTTTGTAGCGGCTTGCGGCGAAACCGAAACGCCGCAAATCGACTACGGCACGCTCGCGATCGGGAATATCACGCTCGAAGACGGCGAAACCGCCGGCATCAATCCGATCTTCTCAAAGGAAGAAGGCAAGGGCGAGATAACCTATACGTTCGAGGGCGATAACATTTCGATCGCGGACGGCAAAGTCACCGCGCTCAAACCCGACACGACAACCACCGTCACGGCGAAAACCGCTCACCACGAAACAACGTTCACCGTCACGGTAAAGGCGATAGACTACGGCACGCTTACGATCGGGAATATCACGCTCGAAGACGGCGAAACCGCCGACATCAAAGCGACCTTCACCAAAGACGAAGGTAAAGGCGAGATAACCTATACGTTCGAGGGCGATAACATTTCGATCGCGGACGGCAAAG
>CAKQVV010000080.1 GCA_934277845.1 uncultured Clostridia bacterium | reverse complement strand
GGCTTGCAGTTTGTCATGAAGTTCTTTGATCTTTCGTTTAAGAGTTCCTTCGCCGTACGGTTCGATGTTCTTTGTCCGAAAAGATATACGATTACCTTTTGCGTAATAATCAACCGAGCCGACCACGGTAACCGTAGTGCCGATCGACGGCACAAATCCTCCGCCGAAACGAACGCATCTTAATATACTGTCATCATCTTTAAGTGTAAAAAATAAATTGCCGCCGGAATTCTTACATTCATAAACTTCGCCGACTACTGCGATGTTTTTTAATATCAACTCGTCATCGAAAACACCTTTGATATAATTATTGAGTTGTGTGACCGAAAGTCTATTGCTTCTTTCCAAAATAAGCCGCCTTGACGGTATTTTTTAACAGCATGGTGATCGTCATGGGACCGACGCCGCCCGGCACCGGCGTAATAAACGCAGCCTTTTCCGACGCCGTAGCGTATTCCACGTCACCGTAAAGTTTTTTGTTCTCACGATTCATACCGACGTCGATAACCACCGCACCCGGCTTGATCATGTCACCGGTGATAAACTCTTTCTTCCCTATTGCAACGACAAGAATATCTGCCTCGCGAGTATAGTCGGCAAGGTTTTGCGTTCTCGAGTGACACACGGTTACGGTCGCGTTTTCGGCAAGAAGCATAATCGCGACAGGTTTTCCGACGATATTGCTTCTGCCGACAACCACGGCATGTTTCCCGGCAATCACGGTTCCCGTACTCTTTATCAACTCCATCACACCGGACGGAGTGCATGCGGCAAGACAAGGGTTGCCAAGCAAAAGGTTTCCTGCGTTCACGGCGTGAAAACCGTCTACATCCTTTTCGGGCGCAACCGCACCGAGAACAGCCTTTTCGTCCACGCCGGCAGGAAGCGGCAACTGAACAAGCAATCCGTCGACACACTCGTCATGATTAAGCGTTTCAACGAGTTCTGTCAACTCTTCGGTAGTGACTGAATCAGGCAGATAATACTCCATTGATTTTACGCCGGTTTCTTCACAAGCGGCTATTTTATTGCGAACGTAGATCTTGCTCGCGGGATTTTCGCCGGCAAGTATGACGGCAAGTCCGATTTTTCTGCCATACTCACGTTCAAACTTTTCGACGTCGATTTTCACTTCTTCGCGCAGTTTTCCCGCCAGAAGTTTTCCGTCAATCCTCGTTGCGCTCATTTAAGATGTTCTCCTTTTCCTTGATGACGGAAGCCAGAATACCGTTGATAAAAACAGGACTGTTATCTGTAGAATATATCTTCGCCAGTTCCACGGCTTCGTTTACCGAAACTTTGTCGGGAACGTCGGGTAAAAATAAAATCTCGTATGACGCAATAAGAATTATCGCCAAATCGATCTTATAAATACGCTCGAGCGCAAAACCGCGCGCATATCCCGCAATCGTCTTGGACAAAAAACCTTTTTCGTTTGTCACTCCGTTTATAAGCGTATCGAAAAACTGCTTGTCCTCGTCATTTAAATCCGAAGTAAGCGCGTTGTAAGTAATTTCGTTTTCAGTTCCGTTAATAAGTTGCTCAAATGTAAACTTGAATGCGTTCTCTCTTGCAGTCTTTCTCATGTTGGCTCCGTAAACAACCGATAAGGTTTCCCGAAAAATACGGGAAACCGTTCGGCATAATTATTCTTAAACCGGTTTATACCGTTTCGTCGAAACAAACACCCAAAACGTTTACGTTTACCGTTCCCGTTTTAAGATTCGTCATACTTTCGACGCTGCGTTTGACGTTCTCCTGAACACGATACGCAACCTCTGCGCACGAAAAACCGATAATCACGTCGATGTAAACATCGATATTGATCGTGTCACCGGTAGTTTCGGTGCGGATTCGCTTACCTTGAAGCCCGGCTACACCGCGGATCTCCTGTGCGGCAAGCGAAATGATAGACACTACTACCTTGTGCCCATAATTCACTTTTCCGGTGAAATCTGCATTGTATCGTGACTTAAACGGCATGTTTTCCGCTCCTTGCGAACCGACCGCTTCGGGTATTTCGTCATCTTTCCGGAGTGGCTTTCCCACCCGATTAAAGATATTATATCACAAGCAAACGGAAATTTCAATCAATTTACCTATTCGACCGGAATAATTCTCACGTTTGCAGCCGTTTTTCCGGTTTCGGTCGTAACGATTTCTAGAACTTTCGCAACCTGCTCACTTGTAAGCGAGGCGGACTTGATGATGACGTTGACGTTTTCGGTCGAAGACGTGACTACCGCGTCGTCGAATCCTGCAGCTTTAATCAAACCTTCGAGTACGAGTTCGGTATCCATCGCGGAAGTAAGAGCGAGTTTATCATCCTCCGCTTTCTTAATTGCATCCTCGCTCGACGTTTCGTCTTTGATTATTGCGTCCAGATACATGATTGTCTGATTTCTCGTCTCGCTGCGATCTGTGCGATATGCCGCAAAGAAGTCTGCACTCGTCACGTTGTCGGTGCCGGCGTTTGCTTTTTGCGCACTTTTATTAAGATAAATGTTCAGCACACCCGTCACTACAAGCAACGCAATCATTCCCGCAAGAACGAAAATCTTACCCTTTTTACCTAACATATTTTAATATCCTCCTGAATAAAATTACTAAGTTAATTTTTTTGCGCCGTACACGACGACTTTTTCCGGCGACAAATTCGTTATCGCCACTACTGCGTTCACAATGTCGAGTTTCAGTTTCACTTCGTTGCCGTCCTTCACCACAACTACCGCCCCTAATGCCTTCGGATAGATTTCTTTGAGCACTATCGGCTTGCCGCCCTGAACTACGGTAGGCGTTTTCGTGGCAGAATTCTGATTTTCAGTTGTGGAATATGCAATCAGCGATTCAGTTCCGCTTTCCCAACTAACAATCAATTTTACGTTTTTATCGCCGCTTAACCTGATTATCGCTTCCCGAAGCTCCGTTTCGATCTCCGCGCGATAATCGGTAGATTTTTCCGACGCGGTTTTTGTTTCGGTTGTTTTTCCGGTTCCGCCGACAAAATAGACTATCAGCATCACGACAACGGCAACAAGGGCAATTATAATCTCCTTATTTTTTAGATTTTTGAATTTTTCTTTGAGTTTACCGATCTTTTTACCCATACGCGATTACCTTACTTTTTTCGACGCCGAGGTAGTTGCACGTCGTCGTCACCGCTAACTCATTCATATTTATATGCCCAAGTTTTTCGTCTATTACGGAATCGGTCAAATTTATTTTAACTTGTACTATTTCCGTTTCGCCGTTCACCGTTTTCCCAGAAATTTCCGCTTTCGCACCGCTAATTCCCGCTTTTTCGAGTTCGGCTTCGAGTGCCGATTCGACCGCCGCAAAACGTTTTTCCGCAACAAATTCTATATATCTTTCGTCAAGCGTCGGATTGTATTCGAGCACGTTATCATGAGTGTCTGAAAAACCGCTTTTAATAAGCGACTGGAGCGGGATGACGATAATCAGCAACGTCACCGTGGCTGTCGCCGAACGTATAAATTTCGACATACGCGTATCCGAAAACAACAATTCCGCGCCGATCGTCACTACGACAGCAACGAATATCGCGGTTATCCACGCCGATAACGCCGTCATAATCACCTCCTCTACAACACCAGATTTCCGCTTGCGATCAATAAAATCAGGAATATGAAATATAAAAATGCCAATCCGCAAACGACAGCAATTAAAAGATTGACCGCGTTCGATACGGATCCCAGCAAAGACGTTATTTTGCCGCCCTCAAATGGTTCGGTAATCGCTCCGGCAAGTTTCAGCGACAGCGATACCACAATAATTTTCAGCAACGTCGGCACAACCGTCATCAACAATATGAGCACTGCAGTCATGCCGACGGCATTTTTAATAAGTACGCTACCAGCCAGAATCACATTGAATCCTTCCGATAAATATCCGCCTATTACCGGAACATACTTTGAGAGTGCAAACTTTGCCGCTCGCACTGAAACGTTATCGTAAATCGCCGCAGTAATTCCCTGTACCGACAAAAACGCCAGAAACAAAAAGAACGTCGTATATAATATCCACTTCGCCGCAGATACGCAAAATTTAGCCGCGCCGCCGAGTTTAACCGTACCGGAAAGGTTCCCGACAACCGAAAAAACTATCGTAACGATAAGCGCGGGGAGCGCGATCGAAGAAACTAATTCGGTAACAGAAAACGCAAGCACGGCGACCGCCGGCTGATAAACCGCTATCGATCCGCCGGCACCAAGCGCCGACATAAGCGTAAACAGTACAGGAAATACTATTTCCATCTGATCCCGGATCGACGTCACCATCGACCTGACGTCGGAAATTGCGCCGTATATCTCGATAAGGATCAAAACCGATACCAGCGTTACACCGGCAAAACTCACTATCGTATCGGTAGACTTCGACGAAAAACCGCCTTTAATTCCGCCGATAAAACTTATGGTTACGGCAACGGCAACGATCGATAACAAAATCGGTAATACTTCCGCTACCGAACCCCCAAGCGTCGATAAAAGGTATTTTACAAAAGACGAGTATTCAAACCCGAATTCTCCGCGAGCAACTTTACCGAGCCACTCTTTAAGTCCTGAGCCGAAAAGTGCTTTTTCTTTCTCCGACATCGAGTCGAAATATTCGTTGAGTCTGCTAATATCGAGTTCGTCCAGAAGATCGTCAACGTTTATTTCTTCCGTTTCGTCTTCCGTTTCGTCTTCCGTTCCGTCATCGTTGTTTGCGCATTTTATACCTGCCGTAACATCATCAAAATCCTGATTACTCTTCCCGTCAGATACTTCACCGGGAACCATAACCAACGATCCCGACAACATTACGATCATGATTACAACTATCGTACACACTTTTTTCATTGCAGTAACCCCGTAACGACTTCAAACAACATTTTGACAAGTGGTACAGACACTGCGAATATCACGATTTTCGCTCCTAAAACTATCTTTTCCCCCAAAACTTTTGCACCCGATTCTTCCGCAATACCCGCCGAAAAATCGGCAATATATCCGATACCGACTATCTTGAACAGTATTTTCATGATATTTCCGTCAACGCCGGCTTTCCCGGTAATATCGCGAAAAAAGTCCACGGTCTCGATAAGCCTGTCCGCCACGCCAAGCAATATCATCACGCCGCCGGCAACGCCGATAAGTACTGCTATATCGGGACGGTTTTCTCTGGTAAGCATTGCGGAAAACGCCGTAATTACACCTATCGCGCAAATAGCGAAAACACTCATACTAGTAAAACGCAAACAGCGATTTCAACGTGTCGAAAAGTTGTGAAATCATGTCTATTACCATCATAATTACTATCACCAGTCCCGCTAACGTGGTAAGCGTGGCAATTTCGTCCTTATCGGCTTTTTTTAATACCTGATTGACGACAGCGGTAAGGATTCCGACCGCAGCGATTTTTAATATAATACCTATATCCAACGCGTATCGCCTCCTATAACGTCACTACACCCGCCGCAAGACCGATCAGCAGTCCCAACTTCACCGCAGTCGCGGCATACTTACTCTCTTTTTCTTTTGCCGACACGTAAAACTCGTTTATTTTACCTTTGTAATTATCCAGCACAAATACTTGTGTTTCTAGATCATACGTTCCCAAAACGGAAAACATTTCATTTATAATGTTATGTTCTCTTTCGGTAAGTTCTTGTTTCGGTACTTTTAAAATTTGGACTTCGCCGGATGCGTAACGCGAAAATGCGTCTACGGCAGGCTTGATCACCTTGTATTCGCAATCGTTTATAAGCGTCGCGACCGAAGTTTGACGAAAACGTATATCGCCCGAAATAGAATTTATAAGCGAAATCGTTTCCTCGAAATATCGTCGGCGGGAAGCGAGTCTTTTTGAATAAGTTAACCCCGCAACGGTTCCGAGCACCGCAAACGCCGCTATCAGCACAAGTTTTACAGTCATAGTTATATTACGAGGCAAAATAGATACACTTCATGTTTCCGTCGTAAATATTTTCGTAAGTACCGGGACCGTTTCTATCCGAAAGGAAAACATAACGAGAAAAAACCTTTTTATCGTAAAGCGGCTTGAACCAAGTCCTCGAAAATAGTTCTTCCGGCGTAGATGCATGTATCGATGCGATCACTTGTACACCGCCGGCAACCGCATCCGCAACGGCTCCGAAATCCTTTTCGCTCATAAGCTCGTCGGTAATTATTACGTCCGGGCGCATACTGCGTATTCCGCACGAAAACGCATAATCTTTTGTACAGTTCGAAATTATGTCGGTACAATTACCTACGTCGAGTTGCGCTACGCCGTTATGCACCGCGGCGATCTCACTGCGCTCGTCGACGAGCAATATGTTTCTTATCCCGTTATGCGCGATATGTTTGCATAGATCTCGAAGCACTGTGGTTTTACCCGCACCCGGCGGCGCTACTATCAGCGCGCTGCGTGGGCGTGTGTCGTCTATGTAAGAAAGCGCAGTCAGCGAACAACCGTTGATTTCATGCGGAAAACGTATGTTTACCGACGTAAAGTCTTTAACCGTCCTGACATCGTTTCCGTCACGTACCGTTTCACCGCAAATTCCGAGTCTTACACCGCCGTCGATAGTAATAAATCCATTTGACAGTTGGTTGTTCACACTGTACAACGAAAATTCCGTAGCCTTCACCACTATACTTTTAACCAGACCATCGCCGACAACAAACGCCGATTCCAGACGATCTGTAAGTCCGCTCTTGCCGAGATAGTAATATCGCCCGCCGTAATTTACAACAATCGGCTGTGCCGTACGTATTCTGAACTCATAAATTCTGCTTTCATCCAATCGTGAATTTACGACCGAAACTATCTCGTCGGGCAAAAGTTTATCCGTCATATCAGTCACCTCTTCAACCGAATCTCTTGCGTTTTCTCCGTCATCACCCTAAATATATTAACCGCGGACAACCGTTATACCCGAATTACATAAAAAGACCGTTCAAATAATTCTTTGAACGGTCATCTCATATTCTGTCTATTAAACTACAACCGAAAAGTACGTAACGTTATAAAACAAATTACGAACCGATTCCCGGAATGCGCGTTTTTGCCGGTTAGCGAAAACTACTTATTTCACACGTTCCATGTACGTTCCGGTGCGGGTATCAACGCGGATTTTCTCGCCGGTGTTGACACAAAGCGGCACCTGAATATTGTAACCTGGTTCGAGCGTAGCGGGCTTG
>CAKQVV010000079.1 GCA_934277845.1 uncultured Clostridia bacterium | reverse complement strand
GAAAATGCTACGCTGAAATTCAGTTGCCTTGAAAAAGGGGAAACACTTGAAAATCATCGCGGAAGCATTACTTGCGAATATCTTTACGAATCAATGTACGCGCTCGATAAAGAGGACGCGTTACAACGCTTCGGTAGAGTGAAAATAGAAGCCACGAGTTTTACCGTAAGTGAACCGACCGACAAAATAACGATTGCGCCGCACCTTTATGAGCTTGCGAGCGAAGAACAGCAAAAGATAATGCGTGAAGTGTACGGTATAGAACCGTTTGAAATTGAAACGATTTCGCTTGAACGTATTTTTATCGACAAAGTATTCGCCGCGCAATTTTATTTTGAGCGTAAAGATTACAGCGATGTCGCAAAACACGTTTATGATTTAACCGTGCTTCTTGATAATGAGCAGATTAAAGCGTTTTTACAAGACAAAAAGCGCGTTCTTGCAGTAATAGGGTATAAACGCAAAGAGGAATTGAACCGCAAAGGCGGCGTTGCCGCAGATATGCAAATAGCAAATTTCGATTATTTTCGAGGACTTGATGGGAACAAAGAGTTTGAGATCGCGTTCGATGAAATGCAACGCATTTATGTGTTCAACGAGCAAGACAAATTAAGCAAGGAAACTGTTTCTGCCGCTATTTCCAAGTTAAGAGAGGTTATGGATATAGAGTGGGACAGAGAATGACAAACAAATAATTAAGGAATAAGGGACGTTCTTCGGAGCGTTCCTTTTCTATACCGAAAATGCACTAAAACTATGTAAATATCAATAGTTTTAGTGCAAAATCGGTTTTACGGACAGATTCTGAAAATAATTTATGAAAAGTAATCAAAACAGCTTGACAATATCGTGCTATCACGATATAATAAAGACGAAGAAACCAAAGGAGGTGCTTTTATGAACGTAGAAGAGGTAATCAAAAAGGCTGAGTCAAACGAAGGGTTGACGGTAAAGGAGATTAAGGTTTATCAGAAGGCGGTAAAGCCTGTAAAACACGTTTACGGGAAATACGGCACTCTCGCTAAACGGTATTTGGAGGATAAAGGAATCGATTGGACGATTGCAAATCTTCCCGAATACCTGCACGGCGTAGACAAAGCCGCTGACGAACTGTACGAAACAATGTATGCAAAGTTCTCGAAAGAAGATCGTTTCAAAAAGTCGGCGGACTTTATGGAAAATCTGAAAAGGGAAACGGAAATGCAACGACTTATCGAGGAAGAAATCTTAAACGAAATCGTTTATGTAAAATAAGGAGGCAGAATATGAAAGCGTTAAAAGTAGTAGGAACTATCGGCAGATTTGCTTTGGCAGGCGTACTCATTTTAGGGCATTTTGTAATGAATATTATAGGTGCGTTGATTTGTGCAATCACTTCGCAGGGGTGAGCGTTGATGGAAAGAGTTGCGATATATGATCGCTGTTGTACCGGAGATGTAACAGCAACAGTCGAACGTTTGAAATCTTTTGCGGAACAAAACGGTTTGACTGTAACGGAAATCTATAAAGATGAAAAATATAGTGGATTGAATGAAAATCGTCCCGCTTATCGCAAAATGTTGTCGGATGCAAAACTCGGAAAGTATGATATAATACTTGTAAGAGATTTTTCAAGGATTTCAAGAAGTATTTTTACTTTATTGGAAGTCAAAAAGGCATTGGATAAGATAGGTATAAAAATATACGATTGCGGGTATGCCGCACAAGCGAGGTAGGACGATGATACAACGATTGACACCAAAACAACGAGCAAGACGAAAATATGAAGTTGCTCACAAGGAAGAGCGTGAACAGGCGACGAAACAGTTTAATACAAGACTTCCGAGTGACGAGTATGAGGAAATCGTCGCATTTCTTAAAAAGCACGGAATTCCGAAAGTTGACTTGATCCGAATAGGATACGGAACGCTTTTAGAAAACTACAAAGAACTTAAATAACAAATACTGATTAGCTGTAAAGGCATAATCACGGATAACGAATCAATGAATAATTGATGGAGCGTAATCGTGGTTATGCCGATACGAGAACTTAATATTTTTTACGCTTCATCGTAAGGAGGAAACAACGATAAGCGTAGAAAATAATAAGAAAAGAAGTTACACGATGAAAATCGACAATACGGTCTTTATTGTGGAAACGGAAGAATCGGAAGCGGCGCACGAAACCGCAGAGCAGAAAATCAAGAAACTGATAGAAGCGGGAATAGACGGTTTGGTAGACGAAGAACGCCGCCGATTAAATAATCAAAAGGCTACATTTGAGGGCTGATTTTTCAGAAGGAGTATTAAATGAGAAATCAGTCAGCAATCAACAAAATACCATTTGCAGAAGGTGATGAAACCGCACTTTACACTCGTTTGAGTAGAGATGACGAGTTGACAGGCGAATCGAACAGTATAAAAAATCAAAGAGAATTACTCTTGCAATATGCGAAAAGTAAAGGCTATGCAAACGTTCAGGTTTATGTGGACGACGGATATTCGGGAACAAACTTTAATCGACCTGATTTTAAGCGGATGATGGAAAGAGTCGAAGCAGGGCTTATTAAACGAGTTATCGTTAAGGATATGTCCCGTTTTGGCAGAAACTATCTCGAAGTCGGTTACTATACGGAAGTTATTTTCCCCGAATACGACGTGCAGTTTATCGCAGTCAACGACAATGTGGACAGCGAAGTTCAAACGGATAACGATTTCACTCCGTTCAGAAACATAATGAACGAATGGTATGCGAAAGACATCAGCAAGAAGATGAAGTCGGCAATCAAGGCAAAAGGCAATTCCGGCAAACACACAAATCCGTTACCGCCTTACGGATATATAAAAGATCCGAACGATAAGAACAAGTGGCTTATTGACGAAGAAGCGGCAACGGTTGTAAGAAGAATATTCGGACTTTGTATGCAGGGCTTCGGTCCGACGCAAATCTCACGGATATTGACGGACGAAGGTGTCGATACGCCGAAAATACACGCTAAGAAAATGGGCAGAAAGGTTACGATAAGAGCGAACGAAATGCCCGAAGCGTGGGCAGACCAAACGGTTGGAGCAATACTCGGTTATTGGGAATATCTTGGGTGGACGGTAAATTTCAAGACGAAGAAGAAATCGTTTAAGTCGAAAAAGGTTATCTTGTTACCTTCCGATGAATGGCAGATTTTCAAGGATACGCAAGAGCCGATCATCGACGAAGAAACGTTTTGGGCGGTGCAGAAAATCCGAGAAGGGAAACGTCGCCTTGACAGTCTTGGCGAACCGAACGCATTGTCGGGAATGTTGTTTTGCGGAGATTGCGGACATAGGCTATATTTACGCAGACAACGTGATCCGCACCAAAAAGATTATTTTGTATGTTCGGTTTATCGAAAGAAGCGCAAATATTTCTGCACGTCACACTTCATAAGACTTGCGGACATTGAGAAAATTCTTTTACGGGATTTGCGTCAAGTAACGGCATTTGCAAGAGAACACGAAAGCGAGTTTTTAGACTTGGCAAAGAAACGTTCTTTAAGAGAAACCGAAAAATTGCGAGCCGAAAACAAAGCGTCGCTCGACAAAGCTGTCAGACGCATTGCCGAAATAGACGGAATTATTCAGAAACTTTACGAAGATAACGTTTCGGGTAAAATAAGCGACGAGCGATTTGCAAAGATGACGGCAACGTATGAAGCGGAACAGAACGGATTACAGCAAACCGCTCAAAGGCTGAAAGAAGAAATATCTGTCGTTCGGGAAGAGGGCGAAAGCGTGGATCGGTTTATGAAGTTGGTAAACAAGTATTCCGACATCACAGAACTGAACGCCGAAATCATAAGAACGTTTGTGGAGAAAATAATCGTTTATGAAGCCGAAAAAATTGACGGTATAAAAACGCAGAGAGTGAAGATAGTCTATAACTGCGTTGGAACGGTGAGCGTTCCGAATGCCGACAATGAGCCTGTAAAAACAGACAAAACCAAAATTATAGAAGTGGCGTGACAATGAAAGCCGCGCCACTATCTAAAAAGAAAGAAAAATCCCTGTGCCTATTGATTGTGCATTTTCGGGCTGCGACAATTTAACAGAAATAACTATCATTGCCCGTGAAGGCGATATTAACGGTTTTGCGGAAGATTGGAAAGCCGGATTGCCGTCATTAACAAAAATAAAAATGGGCTTTGTAATCAGTCTCGATTATAACGGAGCGACTTCGGGCGTCGATACAAACAAACCTGTAATCGACGTAAATGAAAATTACACTTTACCCGCGCCGAAAAGGAACGGATATAAATTTTTGGGATGGTATGATTCTTTAGAGAACGGCAATAGGCTTACCGACGAGAACGGCAGGTCTGTTTCGGCATATCAAAAAGAACAATCCATAACCGTATATGCACGTTGGAAAGCAAATTTGAACTCAATAGTTTTCGATGCGAACGGCGGAAACGGAACGATGGGGAATCAGCAAATAGCCACCGATTCGAGTGCGGAATTAAACGAATGCGCATTTACGAAAGAGGGTTATACGTTTATCGGTTGGGGTACGACGGCAACTCAAAAAACTTACGACGATAGAGCCGTGTATGCCATGGGGACAAATTCGACGTATCGTTTATACGCTATCTGGCAAGCGAACGTAAATACACTTCGTTTCGACGCGAACGGAGGGAGCGGAACCATGTCGGATATGAGGATAAAAACCGACGAAACGAGAACGCTTACCGACTGCGGTTTTTCGCGTAAAGGCTATAATTTTGTAGGTTGGTCAACTTCTGAAAACGGAGAAAAAGCATATAACGACAGGGCGAAATATTTTATGAGGACTGCATCGGAATATACTTTGTATGCGGTTTGGTCACCGATAAAATATACGATTACTTGTAATTTAAACGGTGGCAGCGTTTCTAGTGCGAATAGAACAGAATATACAATAGAGTCCGAATCGTTTACGCTTAATAATCCCACAAGACCGGGGTATGTGTTCAGTGGTTGGACGGGTACTAATTTGTCAGGCAATACATTTAAGGTAGATGTACCGACCGGATCTACCGGAAACCTTTTGTTCGATGCTAATTTTGTTGCGAACAAAAACTCATTGCAATTTAATGCGAACGGCGGCGATGGAAGTATGTCGCCGATGATAATAGAAACCGATGAAACTGTTGCGTTAAAATATTGTACGTTAAATCGTAGGGGCTATGATTTCGTCGGATGGGCAACATTTGCTAACGGCGAAAAAGTTTATTCCGACGGACAAAAGTATACCATGGGAGTCAACAGCAAATATGTTTTATATGCCGTATGGAAAATTAAAACTTATACCATCGAGTACAATCTTAATAGCGGCACAGTATCGTCAAATAAGCAAAGTTACACGGTTGAGACTGAATCGTTTACGCTCGAAAATCCGTTGCGCGACGGATATACCTTTATGGGGTGGTCAGGAACGGATATTGCGGATAAATCTACTACCGTTACGATAGGAAAAGGAACAATCGGGAATAGAAAGTATACTGCGAACTGGAAAGCGAATACGAATGTATTACACTTTAATCCGAATGGCGGCGACGGCATTATGGACGACATGTCGATTGATACGGATGACGAAAAGCTGTTGACGGCTAATACTTTTACGCGTGACGGTTATAAATTTAAGGGGTGGGCGAATGTCCCCAAAGGATCGGTAGTATATCTCGATACAAGTAGTTACAGAATGGGTACGGCTTCTGCGTATACTCTTTATGCCGTATGGGAAGCGAACGTAAACAAACTGATTTTCGACGGCAATGGTTTAACGTCGGGTGAAATGGAGGAGATGTCTATAAAAACCGACGAATCCGTAAGCCTGATAGATTGCGGGTTTACCAAGACCGGATATTCGTTCAAAGGCTGGGCGACAGAAACCGACGGAAGCGTTAAATATGGGAATAAAGCGACCTATATTATGGGGGCAGAATCGTCGTATACTCTATACGCCGTATGGCAGATAAATCAATACACGATTAATCTTGAGCTTAATGGCGGAACGACAAGTAAAAACAGTATTACGCAAGATTATAATTCTGTTGTAGATTCTCCCGTTGCTACTCGTTCTGGTTACGATTTTGTAGAATGGTATGCCGATAGCGATTTTGCTACCATTTACAATTTCAGCACAATGGCTGCCAAAAATATAACGGTTTACGCAAAGTGGCAAATTGATATAACTTATACCGATGAGATTGGTATAAGGAATATACAAGAGTTGCAGACAATAAATGAATATTTAAGCGGCAAATTCTATCTTGAAGATGATATCGATGCGAACGGATTTGATTTTACACCGATAGGTAGTATGGAGAACACATTTACTGGTGCTTTTGACGGAAATAATAAAACAATTACAATGCTATCTATTTCTGGCAATTATAATTATGCCGGTTTGTTTGGGTATTCAAAAGGTAAAATATGCAATGTAACTGTAACTAATTCAAAATATAAGCTAACGGCAAATTATGTTGGCGGTATCGTCGCATATACTATAGGATCGATTGAAAACTGTCATTGGAATGGGACTATTCAAACGTCGGATGGGACTGTTGGTGGAATTGTTGGGTATGGATTAGTTGTTTCACAGTGTTCTGTTAGTGGTTCGATTACTACAGACAAAACGCTAAAAAATGTTGGCGGAATTGCTGGATTAATATCCACCGTAGAAAATTGTTATTGTGACATAAATATTAGAGCAGATAGTAATGATAGAGTTGATAATTTATATATAAAAAAGGATTTGTATCTCGGTGGATATATTGCGGCAGGAGCAGAGAAGATAACGAACTCATTGGTGTCTTCAAAATCAGACTATAGAATTTCATTTTATAGCACAGGAATGCAAATCTCACGTTTGTGTCGAGAAGGCGCGGTAGAAGGCAGTTTTATAATTACTTCAGGAAATAGTCATGTAAACTCTGATGGCGGTAGATATATTAACATAAAAGAAATTGCTTCAAGGTCATATATGACAGCACAATATAACTGGTCTACCGATATTTGGTGTTGGGGCTATGATTATCCGGTACTATACGGTAATGATTATGTTAAGGTAAACTATAGTGGTATAGACGGATTGAATAACGATACCAACCCCTATGGATATAAAAAGAATTCAGAAGGATTTGTTTTATCAAGTATAGCAAAAGATGGGTATGCTTTTGACGGATGGTATTCCGATAGCACTTATAAAACTAAAGTTGA
>CAKQVV010000078.1 GCA_934277845.1 uncultured Clostridia bacterium | reverse complement strand
GGCTTGACTTGAGAAGCAACGAAGATTAGGAGGACATTATGGCATTACAAAGAAAATTAGGCAAGCCTACCGACCAGAGAGAGGCTCTGCTGAGAAATCAGGTGTCGGAACTGCTGTGGAACGGTAAGATCGAAACGACCTACGCTAGAGCGAAAGAGGTCGCGCGTATTGCCGAAAAACTCCTCACGGTTGCCGTCAACACCTATACCGATACGGTAAAGAAAGTAGAAACCCGTAAAAACGACAAGGGACAGGATATCAAGGTCGAACTCGTCAACGACGGTCCGAAAAAACTTGCCGCTCGCCGCAAGATCATGGCTTACGTCTATGATCTCCAGGAGCAGAAGAAGGATAACGAAACGAAGGCTAACTTCGTCGCTCGTACCGAGAATATCCGTCACCCGCTCATTGAAAAGATCTTCAACGAATACGCTCCGAAGTACGCTCAGCGCGCAGCGGAGAAAGGTCAGAACGGCGGCTACACCCGCATCATCAAGATGGGCACCCGCCGCGGCGACAGCGCGGAAACCGCTGTCATCGAGTTGGTTTAATCAACCGGTGTATCGGGTTTACGAATTATCGTGAATGCATGAGAAAAACAACGTTCGATCGTTCGGTCGGGCGTTGTTTCTTTGTTGATAAAGATATTCAAAATTTATTACTTGCTAAATATTGACATAAACATCGAATTGTCCTATACTGTATGAAGAATGAAACGTCGCATAAAACAAAGCGATATAAGCGAAATGTTTACGCGCGCAATCGAGGAGTAAAAATTTGGATAACGTAATAGAAATAAGTCATCTTGTAAAAACGTTCGACGATCTGAGGGCGGTGGACGATCTGTCGTTTACGGTCGAGCGCGGCGAGTTGTTCGCGTTTTTGGGCGTGAACGGCGCAGGCAAGTCCACGACAATATCTATCATGTGCGGAACGCAATCGAAAGATTCCGGCACCGTAATTCTGGACGGGAAAAGCGTCGATACCGACATGTCGGCAATAACCGCAAAAATCGGCGTAGTGTTTCAGGCGTCCGCGCTGGACGGGTATCTCACGGTAAAAGACAATTTGTACGCCCGCGCCGCGCTTTACGGCATAACCGGCGAAGCCGCGAAAAAACGCGTCGGCGAACTCAAAGAACTACTCGGCTTCGGCGACTACTTCAACCGCGCTTTGGGCAAACTTTCGGGCGGTCAGCGTCGCAGAATCGACGTTGCCCGCGCGCTTATTCACAAACCCGAAATACTGATACTCGACGAACCGACCACGGGGCTCGATCCGCAGACGCGCAAAACGTTGTGGGAAGTAGTCGATAATTGCCGCCGTCGCGACGGCATGACAGTGTTTCTCACCACGCATTATATGGAAGAAGCCGCCGATGCCGACCACGTCGTCATTCTCGATCACGGCAAAATCGTCGCGCAGGGCACACCGCTGGAACTCAAAAACGCATATACCGGCGACTTTATCACCATATACAATGCGAACGAGAACGCCGTCGCCGCACTCGGGTACCCATACGAAAAGATCAGGGACGCCGTGAGAATAGAGGTCAAAGACACCGCCGCCGCACGCGATCTTATTCTGGCGCATCCGGAAGTCTTCGACGATTTCGAGATCACCAAGGGTAAAATGGACGACGTGTTTTTGTCGGTTACCGGCAAGAAACTCGAGGGAGGCGCGCTATGAAAACTTTTCTCGCACTCACGAAGCGAAATATAAAACTGTTTTTCAAGGACAAAGGCATGTTTTTCGTGTCGCTGATAACTCCAGTGATCCTGCTGGTACTGTACGTGACGTTTTTGGCGTCGGTCTACCGCAACAGCGTAACGAGCGCGCTGCCGGAAGGAATGATCTCCGACAAACTCGTTTCTGGCATCGTCGGCGGCGAACTTTTCTCGTCGCTCCTCGCCGTCAGTTGCGTCACCGTGGCGTTCTGCTCGAATCTTCTGATGGTCAACGACAAGACGAGCGGCGCAAGAAAGGATATGCTGATTACACCCGTTAAAAAATCGACCGTGGCAGTGTCGTATTTTGCCGCATCGCTTTGCTCGACGCTTATCGTCAGTTTTGTCGCAACCGCCGCATGTTTTATCTATATCGCCGCGACCGGCTGGTATTTTTCGTTCGGCGACGTAATGCTGATTATTCTCGACGTGATTTTGCTCACGGCGTTCGGCACCGCACTCTCGTCGGTTGTCAACGTTTTTCTTTCGACGCAAGGGCAGGCATCCGCAGTCGGCACGATCGTGTCCGCCGGTTACGGCTTTATCTGCGGCGCGTACATGCCCATTTCGAGTTTCTCACCGGTGCTTCAGAAAACATTCTCATTGCTTCCGGGGACCTATGGTACTTCGCTTATCCGCACTCATGCGCTCGAAGGCACAATGCGCGAACTCGCAAATACCGGCGTTCCCGCCGAAGCGATCCAAAGCCTTAAATCCGGACTGGATTGCAGTTTCGAGTTCTTTGGCAATACCGTATCGGTGGGTGCCATGTACGGCGTGCTTATCGGCGCAACGGCGTTGCTTATCGGCGCGTATATTCTCATAAACGTTCTTCGCAAAAATCGCGCGTAATCGTGATTTCGATACAAAACAGTAAAGTATAAATCACAAATATAAATATAAAACCCGGAACTTCGATTAGTTACCGGGTTTTGTTTTTTTATTAAAGGGAAGTTTAGTCGATCCTAGATCCACCATTCTGGCGTAAGGTCACCGAGAGTGACGACGCGTTCCGTCTCGTAGTCTAGCATAATTTCTATGCCTTTATAGTCTTGCGGCATGATTTGCGTCATAAGCTCGCGGCATGCCCCGCACGGCGGCGTTATATTGCCGTCGCTGTTTATGGCTACGACGCGTTTAATTGTGCTTTCGCCGTTGGTGATCATATTGAAAATCGCGTTGCGTTCGGCGCAAATGCCGAGCGCGCACGCGCAGTCCACGCATACTCCCACGTAGATTTTGCCCGAGCCTGCCTCGACAGCCGCGGCTACGCCGCCGGCATCTACCATATCCGACACCTTGCGCGGATTAAGCGCACGCTTTGCTTCGTCATAAAGCGCATTCCATATTTTTTGCATATAATTGCCGCCTTGAATTTATTGTGATTATTCTACCATATTGAGGAAAATCATGCAAGCGAGTAAGCATAACAACAAAACACCGATCGACGATAACGAACCGCCGTATCGGTGTTTTCGATTGCGTTTATGATTTTATTACGCCGTTACGTCCTCGGTCAGGCCTTCGAACGATACCCGAAGCGTATTCACTATGCGGATAATATTATACAGGGTAGGCTCGACTTTGTCGTTTTCCCACTCGCTGACTCGCGGCTGTGAGGTGCCTATTTTTTCGGCGAGTTCTTGCTGACTTACGCCGCATTGTTCGCGCAAATTTTTGAGATTTTGACCAAAACTTTTCACGTTTTGATTATAGCGGTTTTGTCGGCATGATAGTCAATATATACTGTAATTAGCATTAGGTCGCTTATAAGCGATTGAAGCGATACCTTCGCGCTCCACGAATCTTCGCGAAGGTCTTTTGTCGTAAAAATATTTTTTGAAAATCTTTCGAAAATCTCTTGACAAACATTGCGAAATATTTATAATGTTCAACACGATTAAAATGCGAGGGGAACGGAATGCAGGGAAATAATGACAAATTTGCGGAGTTTGAGAGCGAACTTCTGAAAAGAGTAAGCGCCGGCGACGGAAAACTCGACCGCGCGATGGGTTGCATGATCGGCGGCGCGGCGGGCGACGCGCTCGGAGCACCGGTGGAATTTTTAGATCGCACGGAAATAGAAAAGCGTTACGGCAAGGACGGTATTCGGAATTACGAACTCACGCTCGGCAAGGCGCGGATTACCGACGATACGCAACTGTCTATGTTCACCGCGGCGGGACTGCTTGTGGCGCTCGCCCGCACGGGTTCGGAGCCGGGTTTAGACAGCGGCAAGCGCGTTTCGTTTTTACGGTCGTACAGAAATATCGTGCGCGTGACGTACTTTGACTGGTTGATTACGCAGGACGAAATCGACGAGGACGGAATGCCGAGTACTTGGCTCGGGGGACTTCGCGAGTTATGGTCGCGGCGCTGGCCCGGCGGTACGTGCATAACCGAAATCAAAAACGGCGCACACGGGAGCGTGAGAGAGCCATGTAACGACAGCAAAGGCTGCGGCGGAGTTATGCGCGTCGCGCCGACCGGAATAGTACTTGCCGATTTTTTCGAGCCGAAGAGTATAGCCGAAGTCGGCGCGGAAATTGCGGCGCTTACGCACGGACACCCGCTGGGCTACATACCCGCGGCGGCGCTGACGAGCATGATAGCGGCGCTTTTCCACGGCGCGGAAATAAAAGAAGCGGTTGCGGATTCCATTAAACTTACGCTTGAAATATTTTCCGATGCTCCGCATATAGTCGAGTTTGACAGCGTGATGAATTTCGCTGTCGAACTGGCAGGCAAGAATATCGACGATCTCGATGCGATCGAACAAATAGGCGAAGGATGGGTAGCCGAAGAAGCACTCGCGATCGCCGTTTACTGCGCGCTGAGGCACAAGGACGATTTCGCGGCGGGTATCCGCGCGGCGGTCAATCATTCCGGCGACAGCGACTCTACGGGCGCGATCACGGGCAATATTTTAGGAACGCATCTCGGGTATAGCAAAATTTCGCCCGAATTTCTGAGCAAACTCGAACTTCGCGGCATACTTTCGATGCTCGCCGCCGACCTTAACGACATTACTTTCCGCAAGTTAAAAGAAGCGCGCGCCTTATGCGGCGAGAATCCACGGCGTTGGATAAAATATATCGTTCGCTACTGATAATAAATTAAATTTCTGGAAAATCAGTATTCCAGCAGTTTATCAAAAGTAGTATTCAGGATTTCTTTAATGAAGATTAACTCATCGGGATATAAGTGGCGTTGACCGACTTCGATTTTAGCGACCGCGCTACGCGTTATATCGCAACCTTTCAGTTGTAGTTTCGCGGCGAGCAGGTCTTGCGTAAGCCCAGCGTTTTCACGCAATATTCTGACGTTAGATCCTATTCTTCTTTCGATAGTTTTATTCATTGTTTGCACCGGTTAATTTAATATTGTTTTTATTTACATTAAGTTGCACCGGAATAAGTGCAACGCTTGACAATATTATCGCACCGTAATATAATAAAAATGCACCCATATAGGTGCAAAAAGGAGGTTTATATGATGGAAAAGGAGTTTGTGAGGCTAAAAGCCGGGGATGAGTGGACGGGTTGGAACAAAGCCGACATGATAAACAAAGTACTCGGTACCGATTTCAAGCGGCATCAGCAGTCCGGTGTGCCGCTTGCGAGAGTGGGACTTCCGGGGGTGGTTGCATGGTTCGTTAATCTTGACGGCAAAGAGCGCGGTACGAGCGACGACTGGCGTTGGGTTGATACGATAAACGACGACGAAACGGAAATCGAGGAGTGTTGTGTCAGTTTCGACAAAACTAAGTACGAGCGCAAAATGAAAACGGGACTTTGTCCGTCAAGACTTGTGTTTCTACTCGATCCGTACGGCGTCGGGGATAACTATACTTGTAGATTTTTGGGGCATTTTCAAATTGTGGAACACAAGCGCGAAATCGGTTACAAGCGTTTCAAGAAAATCGGCGACGAAGTTTCGATATGGGATATAAGAGGATAAATGCGATGCGAGTTAAAGTTGCGTCTGTCAAAAGGTTTTGTGTCGCAATTTCTATTATAATTCTTGTTTGGTCGGTTTGTTACGGTTGCGGAAAAGAACATGAAAACGGACAAAAGAAAGAGAGTTTATTTAAGCCGATCAGTACAATAGAACTAGTCAGCGCGGGTGAAACGATAAAACACGGTTCAGGTCGAAAAGAGAAGTGGGAAATCATTTACTTGAGCGAGGATGAGTATAAGACACAGTATTACGGTTATAAGGTAAAATGGAATCATCCTAAGTCGGAAAAATTGACGGAGATTCCCAAAGGGTACGACGGAATGACTAGCTTTATTATTTACTCTAAAGAATACTTGTCGAACAGCGTAATGTGGAAGTATTATTATATACCTGCTGACGGTATCCGTGTTCAGCAATACTTAAAAACAAGATTTATCGGCTACTATTATACGATATGGTATGCGCACGTTATAGATTATACTACCGTGATTTTACGCGGACCGAACGGCGATACGACTTATACAGTTACCAGTTGCAGAGTTGAGTACATTGAAAGCAATTAATTACACTTGGTATATTTCTGTAATTAACTACATATTCGCAAGTGCGCATATATGAGAAAAGACGGCGATTTCGGGTTGCCGTCTTTTAAGTTTTCATAAAACTATCGGTGAAGGGAATAAAATATCCCCGCAAAACCGCAACGGAAACGCCCGGGAAGTCGATTCTCCGGGCGTTTTGCGTTTATGTTGTTTCTTATGAGCGCGACTTCTTACTTGTGATACTTCGACCAACCGTAAGCCGAATTATCCGGCGTAGGCATGTCGACTTTTACGTTTTGCGATTCTTTGGCGTAATTCGTAAGTCTTGCGTCGAGCGTTGCGTTGAGAATACTTATGTCGAGGTTCGTGTGAATGGTCCTGAAATTGTCCGACGCGTCGCTTGTGATCGTGAGCGGAACGTCTTTTATCGTACCGCCGGTCAGCGCGTTGAGGCTGAGATCGATATTGAACACGTTGTTGCCGCTGCCGTCTTTCGAGTAGGAATACCTAGTGAACAGATCCTCGATATTGAGATCGGTCGACTTTTCGCCGCTACCCGCGCTGTCCTTGATACTGCTGACGTAACTGTCTTTCATGCGGAGTACGTCGCTGAGCATGATTTCGAGCAGGCTATCCGTAAATTCCTGCTTGGTGTACTTGAAGTATTCGTGCTTCTTTTGTCCGATCAAGTTTTTGTATTCGTTGTGCAGGTAGAACATTTCGTTGTCTTTCTCGCCGTAGTAGCAGAGGTACGAAGTGCCGCCGCGATCCTTGTACACGATGCTTGCGCCGAAGAAGTCGTTTCTCACGAGTTTTGCCGTGACGAACGTGTTTTTGCCTTCTACGTCGAGCGCGACAGACAAGTTCATCGTGACTTTCCACGAGCCTACGATTTGCAACTCTATGTCCGCGTTCATCTCGAAGTGCCTGTTTTCCGAAGTTTTGGCGAGGGCGCGGAGCAGGTCGTTGATAGATGTGAAGTCGCTGGTCCTTGCCGCATTTTCGCCCGCGTCGTAGGTAAACTTATCGTCGGCAACGGTTTCCGCGGTTTGCGCCGAACCGTTAAGCGCGACGGAAAGCGACGGGTTGCCGCTGTTATCGGTCATCGTCATGC
>CAKQVV010000077.1 GCA_934277845.1 uncultured Clostridia bacterium | reverse complement strand
GGCCCGTTCAGCATAATTTTAGGCTATGAGGGCGGCATGATGGCGCTCAACGACAGACTGAAACTGCGCAGCATGGTGGCGGCGGAAAAGGACGACGCCCTGCTGGTCGCGAGCGAAGAATGTGCGATACGCGCGATCTGTCCGCACCCCGACAGGATATGGACTCCGCGCGGCGGCGAGCCGGTTTTCGCCGAATCGGAGGCGCAAAAATGAAAATCGATTATTTTCAGCCCGAATACGAAATCGTGAGAAACGACCTAAGGTGCGTGCGTTGCCGGCTGTGCGAGCGGCAATGCGCGTTCGGCGTGCACACGTTCGACGAAAAACATAACATTATGCTCGCGGACGAAAGCAAGTGCGCGGTTTGCCATCGCTGCGCCGCCGTTTGCCCCGTCCGCGCGATCAAAATAGTAAAAAGCGGAGTCGGCTTCAAGTCCGGCTCGAACTTCACGGACAACCTTATACGCGACGTGTACGCGCAAGCCGAAACGGGCGGCGTGCTGCTCTCGTCCATGGGTACGCCCAAGGACTACCCCGTCTACTGGGACAAACTGCTCGTCAACGCCTCGCAAGTCACCAACCCGCCCATCGATCCGTTGCGCGAGCCGATGGAAACGCGTACTTATCTCGGCAAAAAGAACGAAAACGTGCGTTACGGCGCGAGCGGCGAAATAATCGTCGACGAGCACCCGTGCCTTAAACTCGAAACGCCGATCATGTTCGCGGCGATGAGTTACGGCTCGATCTCGAAGAATGCGCACGAAAGCCTTGCGCGGGCGGCAACAGAACTGGGGACTTATTACAACACCGGCGAAGGCGGACTGCACCGCGACTTTTACCGCTACGGCGAGCATACGATCGTGCAGGTCGCGAGCGGACGTTTCGGCGTGACCGAAGCGTACCTTACTGCGGGCGAAGCGATAGAGATCAAGATCGGTCAGGGCGCGAAACCGGGCATCGGCGGACACTTGCCGGGGCGCAAAATAAGCGCGGACGTGGCGGCTACACGAATGATTCCCGAGGGATCCGACGCGATTTCTCCCGCTCCGCACCACGATATTTACAGCATCGAGGATCTTCGTCAACTCGTTTTCTCGCTGAAAGAAGCGACCGACTACCGCAAGCCGATAATCGTCAAGATCGCGGCGGTACACAACGTGGCGGCGATCGCCAGCGGTATCGCAAGGAGCGGCGCGGACATTATCGCCATCGACGGTTTCCGCGGCGGTACGGGTGCGGCTCCCACGCGCATACGCGACAACGCGGGTATTCCCGTCGAGCTCGCACTTGCCGCCGTCGACGAACGCTTGCGCCAGGAAGGCATCAGGAGCGAAGTTTCGGTCGTGGTTTCCGGCTCGATCCGTTCGAGCGCGGACGTCGTGAAAGCGATCGCGCTCGGTGCCGACGCCGTCTATATCGGCACTGCCGCGCTGATGGCTATGGGTTGCCACCTCTGCCGCTCGTGCCATACCGGTAAATGCAACTGGGGCATCGCAACGCAGGATCCCGAACTGATGAAGCGGCTCGATCCGGACGAGGGTGCGCGGCGGCTTGTAAACCTTGTCACCGCCTGGACGAACGAGATCAAAGAGATGATGGGCGGCATGGGCATCAATTCTATCGAAGCACTGCGCGGCAACCGCCTGATGCTGCGCGGCGTGGGACTGACCGAAAAGGAACTCGAAATCCTGGGCGTCAGCCACGCGGGCGAGTAAAGCGAGGTAATTATGACCGTTATCAACTGCAAAAACGTGCCGTTCGACGAACTCAACCGACTTGTCAAGGCTTGTCCCGACCGCGAAATCACGATCGACGGCGCACTCGGACAACGCTATATCGGCTGCGGACTTAACGACAAAGAAATCACGATAACCGGCACGCCCGGCAACGCGCTCGGCGCTTACCTCGGCGGCGCGGACATAACCGTTCGCGGCAACGCACAGGACGCCGTGGGCGACACCATGAACGCCGGCAAAATCACCGTTTACGGACGCGCGGGCGATACCGTCGGTTATGCCATGCGCGGCGGCGAAATCCTTATCAAAGACGACGCCGGTTTCCGGACGGGTATTCACATGAAAGAGTACGGCGACCAGATTCCCGCTATCGTTATCGGCGGCAAGGCGGGCGATTTTCTCGGCGAATATCAGGCGGGCGGCGTGATCGTCGTGCTGGGGCTGGATACTGCCGACGCCTGTCCCGTGGGTGCCTGTTGCGCCACCGGTCAGTACGGCGGTAAAATCTTTATCCGCACGGACAAAGCACCCGACGCGCTTCCGCCGCAAACCGACGTAAACGAGCATGCCGACATTACCGAAATTTTGCCGCTTATCGCGGACTACGCCTCTGCTTTCGGCGCGGACTACGACGAGATAACCGGCGGCAATTTCGTACTTCTCACCCCGTCCACGTCAAACATTTACAAACGCCTCTACTGCAACCGCGATCTTTAGTTCCGGGCAAATTGTCGCGCTTCCGGCATTGTTTATACACGCCGACGGCGCAAAAAAATCCACGTATTACTTCGACGACAACATAGAAAGCACGATTGTTACTTAATTTGCTCCTTTCCTTCCTCTGATTGACAACCCGGTCAGCCGTTTCCTCCGACTCCCGGGTTGTCTTTTTTTGTTATAACGTTTGTATTTCTCTCACAGCATGTGATTCAATACCAAAACAATTATCCGGTCATATTAAAGGTTCCCTTGTATATGCCAACCGCGGCGCACCGGCGACAGAGAAATAGTAAATAAAAATCGAACGCGCACTTTTCTTATTAAACGGTCATTCAGAGCGCGAGGGAAACCCGAGCGCGTGGAATCCTCGACATGGAACCTTTAATCCAACCTTATAAAAAAGGTCAACTGCGTTCTTGTTGCGGGGGATTCCACGTCGCAACGGCATTGTTTTTAGAGTTAAACAATGCCGTTGCTTCTCTGAATGACGAGAAAACAGTTAAACTATACGTTTTATTTTAACCGCAAAAAAAGACTCCCTTGTGTAAACGGAGCCGGGACATAACGACTGAGGGATTGTTAATCGAACGCACGCTTTTCGTTTTACTTTGTCATTCAGAGTGCAAGCGTAACGAGCGCGTGGAATCCTCTGCATGGAACGACTAATCCAACCTTATAATAAAATCATAGGGTTAATCTCGTCCATAACAAATAAGCCACTATTACCCCCCCCGATAAAAGACATGACAAAACCCGCGAAGTCAGGTGTGAGAAAATACTTCGCGGGTTTTGCAACATTCCTTCCCTTATCGTCGTTTTTATGCCGTTGCCCGATACCGAAAACTTTTTACACAATCGATTCAAACAACGATTATATTATATCACTCAATAATCACAATATCAACTATTTTATATGTAATTTTTATAAATAATTTTTGAATTTTATTTCCGTTCAACATTTTTCTACAAATTATTGCATTCCCCCGCTTATTACTGCACCCACTTTGCAAATAACTCTATTTGGTTTGTACATTTTCCTTCTTCATCGTAGACGGGTTCCGGAACTATATCATGGTCAAAATTCCACGGCGTGACACAACACTTTCTTTACGGAAGGCAAAAAGTTATTACGGATATATCGGGACGAACAGGCAAAACGCCGTCAGTATTATCAGGCATGCGAAATTGACTGCGGCGTTCAGCAAAAGGTAACGGAGCTTTTCTTTGGGGCGATACAGCGAGAAATTCCGGAAGGAAATCACGCTAGCCATGGACGAAATCAGCGTGCCGCAACCGCCGATATTGACCGCGACCAGCAGTCTTGCATAGTCCGTCGTGAACCGCGAGAGCAGCACCGCGCTGGGCACGTTTGAAATCACCTGACAACTCAATACGCCGGTCAGAAGCACGCTTTTGCCGAGCAAAAAGCGGAAAAACGCGTCCACCGCGTCGATGCGCGACAGGTTGCCGGTAAAGACAAAGAACGCGCAAAATGTGAGGAGCAACGAGTAATCGGCGGCGAGCAGCGCGCTGCGGTCGAGGATCAGCAGTAGCGGAATCACCAGCAGTGCCGTCCAGTACGGCACGACGCGGAATACGACGATTATCATATACGCGAACGCGACGAGATAGACGGCGGTTCTGAGTTTATCGGGGGCTTGGACTTCGCTCTCGACGGGTTCGATCGGATCGTTTTTTACTAACAGACACATTACGGCGATAACCGCCACCGCCGCGAGCGTGGGGAAAATCATGATGCGGAAAAACTCGCCGGTCGGTATCGAAAAGCGGTTGTAAAGGTAGAGGTTTTGCGGGTTGCCGAAGGGCGTCAGCATACCGCCGAGGTTCGCCGCCACGGTTTGGAGCGTGAACGTGTACGCCATTTTGTCCTCTTTGCCGGCGGCATGCAACGCGCAGTACCCCAGCGGCAGGAACGTGAGCAACGCCATGTCGTTGGCGATCAGCATTGACGCGACGTAAGTTGTAGCCACCAGCGCGGCAATCAGCGAGCGCGTCGAACGAAAAAGTTTTATCAGTTTATCGGCAAGGGCGCGAAAAACCTTCCGGCGTTTCAGCGCGGCAATTACCGCGGACATGCCGAACAGCGACGCCAGAGTCCGGAAATCGAAATAGCCGATATATTCTCCGTCGAACGGCACGAAGCAGCACGAAATCGCCGCGGCGACGATCGCCACGACCGGCACGATGTTGTTGCGGAGAAACGCCGCTACGTAATGCGCCGCCGTCAGCGTGTTATACTTAACTTGTCCGTTACTTCTTTTCACGATATAGAATTATATCACTTGCCGGATTGCTTTGCAAGCGTCGGCAGCGTGAAATTATATCCGATATCGACAGAATTTTTGCCCGCTATATCGACAGAAGCCTTAACAACGCATTTCAACGCGGTCGGCACGGCAAAAATAATGATTTTGACGTAAAAAACGGCACAAGACCGATAAACCCCTAATTTTTCTTCGGTTATCGTCAATCCTTGACATTTTTTTCACTCTCGCGTATGATAATATAGTAGTCAAGCATATAACGTTAAGCCGAGCGAGATTTTGAAACGGTAGGGTTTAGCCATCACCAGTAACCTTAAAAACGGTCTTTCCTGTCGTAAAGGCATCTTTTTCGTGCTTTCGGTTGTCTGCTCGCTAGACGTACACCCGGTACGCCGTCACACCCCACCGCACGGAACCATCGAAAAATCCCGGTATTTAAGGCGCGAAGCTTTTTTGCGGCAACAAAGGCGAGATAATTACAGGCAAACGACCGAACGCGTACCGATAGTCACGCGGAGCGGAGTTCAACGCATAATCAGCCGTCATATTGTCCGCAAAAATTATTAGTGGCAGTTATACTAACCCTAACGAAATGTTCAACTAAAACACGTACTGCCGGCACCCGGACGCCGACGCTTGACAATATAATTATGTAAACATAATTATATAACGCAATTACAAGTTATGGTATCATAACTAATCGGAGAATAATATGGATAAAGTCGATTTTATAACATTCGTATATCCTGCGCTGCTGTTGCTCGTGGGCATAATATACGTAATATGCGGCAAATTCTCGAAACCGAATTTCTTTATCGGGTACCGCAACAAACTCAACCGCAAGAACGTAACGCTGTGGAAAATATCGAACTTCGTTTCAGGGATAATGTTCTCGTGCTTTGCCTTCTTCCACTGCTGTGTGTGCCTGGCGTTGATTGCAATCAAATATATTGCCGACGTCAATATGTCGCTATCCGTGCTGGTCGTCATTTCCCAAACGCTTTTTCTGATAGAACTGGTGATCGTAATAGCCGCGACCAACACGTTCACCCGTTGGACGAAAGAAAAACTCAAAACTTCCTCTTCCGACGAGCAGGACTATTGATCCGACAGAAATATGTCTTAACTAATAAAAAGACCGTAGGTATGAAAACATTACCAACGGTCTTTTTATATATCGGGCAGGTCTTGCCGACGATTTGATTTATCCCTTCTCTTCCCTTTAATTGCAATACGTTTTCGCTTTACTCCGAATAATGTGGATAACTTTCGGCAGAATGTGGATAACTCGCCGATTTTAAGCAAGTTATCCACATTTCATAGTGTCTTTGTCCGTTAAAACATCATTATTGACGTTTCGTTAAAAAGAGAGCGAGAGTTTGTTTTTCACGATATCTCTCAACAGAGCTATATACGACAGGGCCAACGCGTTGCGACGATATGCAAAAGTATGGGATTTATATCCCGCATTGACCGCATATACCGACTGCACGCATTAAATCTTTTTTATATCTGATAGTTCCGTTTTTTAAGTCATATTTTCATTTGCAAATGTTTATTTACAATCCTGATTCGTAACGATCCCACTCAAGTCTGGTAATGGTTTGAATTGCATTGTTTCACGTGAAACATTTCGACTGTTATGGATTTGCTTATTCTATTGTTTCACGTGAAACATAAGAAAACGCCGCTTGATAAGACAAAATCAAGCGGCGTAGTCCATTTGTTTAATAAAACTACCTTTTATTATTCGTTGTCGGAAGCAGGAGCATAGTACTTTTCGATCGTTTCAAGAATATCGCATATGCGATCAAGGTCATCGCGGTTGTAATAATCAATGTAAATACGCCCCTTTTTGTCGTTGCCGAGTGCGGAAACTTTTGTCGCAAACGTGCGTTGCATACGGGTAATCATGTCCTTTAACTCAACGCTTTGTTCCGCCTTGGGTTTCGCAGGCTTCGGATTGAGATAATTTTTGACGATTTTCTCAAAATCACGCACGGTTACTCGGTTATCTACGCCCATTGACGCAAGTCTGAACTGGTCTTCGGGATCGGTGACGACAACCAGACAACGCGCATGTCCGGGAGATAGCTTTCCGGACGCAACCAGATCGGTAACGGGCTTTGTCAAAGTAAGCAAACGCAAAGTGTTCGCAACCGCCGGACGGCTTTTGCCGATACGATCGGCAACTTGCTCCTGCGTGTAGCGGTATTCGTCCATAAGTTGCTTGATTGCAGCCGCTGTTTCAATGGGATTAAGGTCCTCGCGCTGTAAATTCTCGATAAGAGATATTTCTTTTACCTGTTGAGGAGTGTAATCGCGGATTATCGCCGGAATAGTAAGTAAGCCGGCACGCTTCGACGCACGCCAACGGCGCTCGCCGGCGATAATCATATACCTTCCGTTAGGCTGCATTACCACGATAATGGGGGAAATAACGCCGTGAATCCTGATACTGTTCGCAAGTTCACCCAACGCAACCTCGTCAAAGTTCTTACGCGGCTGGTTTACATTCGGATCGATCTGCGCAATGGGAAGTTCCCGCGGAGTTTCTCCGCCGGCAACAACCTCGGACTTTTCGTTCGTTTCGTCACGAAAACTGAAATCATATTCCTGCTCCGAATCGCTGAGCAA
>CAKQVV010000076.1 GCA_934277845.1 uncultured Clostridia bacterium | reverse complement strand
ACCCAGGTCTGCGGATTCATAAGGATCGCCGCGTCGAGTCCGACGTTGTATCGGTTTTCGGTAACGAATTTTTTCCACCAAGCCTTTTTGACGTTGTTTTTCAGTTCCACGCCCAAAGGACCGTAATCCCAGGTGTTCGCAAGTCCGCCGTAAATTTCGCTCCCGGCGAAAATAAAACCGCGACCTTTGCACAGCGCGGTCAGTTTGTCCATCGTAAGCGTTCCGTCAGCCATAAATATCTCCTTGAAAAGGTGTTATTGTATTAGCGAGTTTGTCGGCGGTTTCCGACAAAACGTCATAAACAATGATAATTGCTTTTTCGTTTTTTGTCAAGTATTATCACACTATCGCGGATTTTTCATATTATGAAACTAGGATATCCTCACAGCGAAAGACAAAGGCGAAGGGAAGCGGACGGCGCGCGTTTCCGCTCTCCGACGCCCGGGTAAAATCCGACAGGGACGCGTTCCCGAAAATCTCACAAGGAGGGTAATCACCATGTTCAACAACGGATGCGGCTGCAACGACATTTTCCTCATACTCATTCTTTTGTGTTGCTGCGGCAAAAACGATTGCGGCTGTTATGACCGCAAGGGCTGCGACTGCTGCGATATGCTCGTATGGCTCCTGCTCATCAACTGCATTTGCGGCAAGAACGACTGCGGCTGTTGCAAGTAAATAGGGCTTTACATACCTAAGATAAAATTTGTTTTGCACCGACGATAAACCCCGGAGGGATTCCGTTTCCCTTCGGGGCGATTTTATGTAAAAAAGATAAGAATTTCTCTATTACGGGGGATTCCACGTCGTAAGGCATAGCCTCTTGGGCATCGAGGCAATGCCGTACTCCTCTGAATGACGAGGCAGTACGAAAACTGCGCGTTCGATTTTAAATTATAACGCGAAGCATTTAAATTATAACGTGAAGTAAAACTGCTATAACGTCATTCAGAGCAAATGCACAAGCATTTGCGTGGAATCCCCCGCATGAAGCGGATAATCAACTTTATAAAAAACTTGCCAATACTCGAACGCGCGCTTTCCGTTTTCCCCGTCATTCAGAGCGCGGCACGCGCGTGGAATCCCCCGCATGAAGCGGATAATTATCCTCATAAATAGGTCTGATAAAATAATAACGCACACTTTCCGTTTTTCCCGTCATTCAGAGCGCGGCACGCGCGTGGAATCCCCCGCATGGAGCGAATACTATCCTCATAAATAGGTCTGATAAAATAATAACGCGCGCTTTCCGTTTTCCCCGTCATTCAGAGCGCGGCACGCGCGTGGAATCCCCTGCATGGAGCGAATAATTATCCTTATAAAATAAAAAACCAAACAGCCTTCACTTCGCTACGATAAAGAAATATAACGCGTCCCTCACAATCGCTTGATTTTTACGGGATAGTTGTGGTAGAATAACGGTACGCTGATACCGAGGTTTCGGATCGGACGCAAAAATTTTTTTAATCGCGGGCTATCTTCGGTCGAAGAAGTCCAGTAAAGGAGCAAACAATGAAAACAAAAACAAAGACGGTCGTATTGTACGCCACGCTCGGCGCACTGATCTTCGCGGCAATGACGCTCGACCGCGCGATAACGCCTTTTTTGCCGTTGTCGGCGGCGTTCATTACGCTTACGGTCACGTTCACGTTCGCGCTGGTAAAGCCGAAACTTGCGACGGCGGTGGCTTCGGGCTTGATTTTCGGCGTATCGTCGTGCATCACGGCAATTTTTTTCGGCAAGTCGTCGGTAATCAATCCGCTCATTTCGATTTTGCCGCGCGCGTTTTTAGGCTTTATAATCTACGGCGTATATGCGCTTTGCCACAAGATTTTCGGTAATGCGAAACCCAAAACCCGCGAAATCGCGTCCATATCGACAGCCGCCGCGCTCACAACGGCAATGAATACCGTGCTGTTTTTATCCGCGCTCGTCCTGTTCGGCGAAAACAATACGCTCGATTCGGTTTTCAAAGTCACCGTGCTCGCGAACGCCGTCCCGGAATTCGTTATGACTGCGATTCTCGTTCCGATCGTTACTCTCGGCGTAAGACGAGGTTTGCATATTACCGACAAGTCGGCGGAAACCGAGTCCGCGCCTATATATAATAATGAAAAAGACGACGGAACCGACGATAACGGAGATAACAAATAAATGATACTCGCAATCGACATAGGAAACACCAACGTTAAACTCGGAGTATTTTCCGAGGACGGCAAACTTTTGGGCAGCACGAGATTGAGTTCGTCCACGCACAAGACGGGCGACGAATATTACCTTGCGATCCGCGATTCGTTCGGCGCGCGCGGCATCAACCTCGCCGACATCGACGGAGCGATTATCAGCAGCGTAAACCCCAATCTCAACTACACGTTCGAGCATCTTATCGGCGTGTACTTCCGCGTCAAGCCTATGATCGTGGGCGGCGGAATAAAGACGGGTATAAATATCCGCTACGACAACCCCAAGGAAGTGGGAGCGGACAGAATAGTCAATTCGGTCGCGGCGTATCGAACATACGGCGGGCCGTGCATAGTCATCGACTGCGGTACGGCGACAACTTTCAACGCGATTTCCGCGTTCGGAGAATTTACGGGCGGCGTGATAAGTTTCGGGCTTAAAACGGGTGCGGACGCGCTTTGCCAGAAAGCGGCGAAACTGCCGAAAGTAGAACTCGTAAAACCCGATCGCGTTATCGGCAAATCCACTATAACGAACATGCAATCGGGACTTATCTACGGTTACGTCGGCATGGTCGAGTATATAGTAAATAAAATGAAAGAAGAAATGGGCGGATGCAATATCCGCGTGGTTGCGACCGGCGGACTCAGCGAAATCGTCAGCGCGAACAGCAAAGTCATCGACGTGGTCGACCGCACGCTTACTTTGCGCGGACTGTACGCACTATACAAAACCAACTCGGAACAGGGAGGCAAACAATGAAAACGGTTTACGTTGCAATAATGGGCTTGGGCACGGTGGGAGGCGGCACTTACGAAATACTCAACGCCAATCACGACAAGATCGCGGCGGCTTACGGTGTGGACGTAAGGGTAAAAAAAGTTCTCGACCGCGATGAAGCGAAACTGAAAGCGAAAGTTCTGCCCGAGCAAGTCTGTACCGACCTTAACGACATTCTGGCCGATCGTGAAATTTCGATAGTAGTGGAAGTCATGGGCGGCGTCGAACCGGCAAAAACATTTATCGAAAAGGTGATGAAATCGGGCAAAAGCGTTGTCACCGCCAACAAGGAACTCATTTCCAAGCACTGGGGCGAAATCGAAAAAGTCGCGAGAGAGAACAACGTCGGGTTTTACTTCGAGGCGTCCTGCGTGGGCGGCGTGCCGGTTATCCGCACGCTGAAAGAGAGTATGCAGGGCGATAATATCGAAATGATTACCGGCATCGTCAACGGTACGACAAACTACATTCTCACCAAAATGACCGACGAGGGCATGGGATACGACGACGCGCTTAAAATGGCGCAGTCGCTCGGTTATGCCGAAGCGAATCCTACCGCCGACGTCGAGGGTTACGACGCGATGTATAAACTCTCGATTCTTTCGTCGCTGGCGTTCCATACCTGCATTCCGTACACAAAGATATATCGCGAAGGCATTACTCGCCTTACCAAAAACGACGTCGAGTACGGCAAGCGAATGGGTTACACGCTCAAACTACTCGCGATCGGCAAAAAGAACGGCAATTCGGTCGAGGTACGCGTTCACCCGACTTTCGTCAAAAATTCGCATCCGCTGGCGTCGGTTTCGGGCGCGTTCAACGCCGTGTTCATAAAGGGCGATTTTGTCGACGATGTAATGCTTTACGGCAGGGGAGCGGGCGCGCGCCCCACCGGCAGCGCGATCGTCAGCGACGTCGTTTACTGCGCGACGCACGACACGCCCGAGTATACCGACTTCGACAACAACGGCAAGGTGGCGGACGGAATCACGATAGCGGACGACTTCATGGGTAAGTATTACGTCGCGCTTACCGTCCTCGATACCGCCGGCGCACTCTCGCGCATTGCGGACGTGTGGGGCAAAAACGGCGTGAGTATCGCGTCAATAAGCCAGAGCGGCTCGGGCGAGGGAACCGTTCCTATTATAATAATGACGCATTCGGCGAGCGAAAATGCCGTCATGAAATCGGTAGACACTCTCGGCAAACTCGATTGCGTCAAAAATGTCGACTCGCTGATCAGAGTAATCGACTGATTTCACATAATTTTCGATTACTGTGGGATAATATCTTTGCAATTTTCCCGAAAAGTATTTGACAAAGAAAAAGTAAGATAGTATAATTATTCCGTTAAACTGTACAACAAGCAGGAAAATACATTAGGAGAACATAGTTATAATGAAAAGAAAGAAGAGCTTTCTGGCAGGACTGTGCACGTTAGTGCTGACCGCATCGGTAGCGATCGGCGGTTTCACTTACGTTCCGGCTGCAGCCGCTACGACAGATTTCGTACTCGAGAACGTAAAAGTTCAGTCAACCGTCACTTACGGGAACACCATTTCCGTGCCCGACGCGTCCGGTTACACCGTTACCGTCAAGACTCCGAACGGCACCGACGCTACCGTAAGCAGCGGCGCGGTCACTGCGGATCAGCTCGGCAACTATACCGTGACCTACGCAAAAAACGACAAGTCTTACAGTTTCCGCGTCCTTTGCGAACTCGAAAACGAACTCGAACTTTTCATTGAAAACGAAGCGAGAATCCCGTCCGTGGTCAAGACCGGCGACGCCAGAAAACTTCCCGGCGCATACGTCGGATATTACGACGAAGACGGCAAACTCGTCAAAGTGCCCAATACCACCGTTACCGTTGCCACCGACAACGGCGAAACCGTTACTCCCGGCAGCGACTTCAAGTTCGCCAACGCGGGCAGCACGTTCGTCGTTTACAGCGCGAAAGTCGGCAACGGCACCAAATACCTTTCCAAGACCTATGAAGTCAAGGTTCAGGACAACTTCGCCGACAACAAGGCTCCGTCGCTGAGCGTCAGCGGCGTTCCTTCGTCCGCTAACGTGAACAAAGTCGTCACGCTCCCCGTGGCGTCCGCGTCCGACTCGTTCGACGAGAGAGTAGAAGTCGTCGTCACCGTCAAAGGTAAAGACGCTTCCGGCAACCTTGTCAACGTCAAGAAAGTCAATGTCGAAAACGAAACCGCGGTAGAAGAACTCGCCGAAGACGAAGTTTTCGACAACAACAAGAATATGACCTTCTATCCCGTCAGAGAGGGCGACTACAAAGTCACCTACAAGGCGATCGACGACAACGGAAACGAGTCCGCGGAATGGACCTACACCATTACCTGCTCGGACAAGAAGGCTCCCGAGATCACGCTCGACGAAACCATGATTCCCGCAAAGTGGGGCTATGACAAGGTTTACAAATACGACGCCGCCGCTGCCGACAAGAAGGCTGAAATTGCCGACAAGGCAGTGAAGTTCGCGTTCCCCGAAGTCACCGACAACAAGGACAAGGCCGACGATCTCACGCTTACCTTCGCCATCAAAGATCCCGAGGGCAAGACCGTAGTCAACTTCTCCAATATCAACAAGGCGGCGGGCGAGAGCGGTACCAAATATACCAACGTCGTTACCAACGTCGAGTACAAGTTCTCCAAGACAGAGGCGTTCGCGTTCGATTTCGGCGCATACGTCACCGCAATCAAAGCCGACGCTTCCAAGGCAGATTATCAGTACGCAGGCGATTACGTCGTGACCTACACGGCACGCGACGCCGCCGGCAACAAAGCAACCAAGACCTACACGATCAACGTTGCGGAAACCTATGAGGACACTTCCGCAGTTACCGTCGAATTCAAGAACGTAGACAAATACGTCCTTGCCGACGAGAATACCGCGGTTGACGTTACTTTGCCCGCTCCGACCTATTCCAGCACCACCGACAGCAAACTTACCCTTGCTTACACCGTGAAGAGCGGCGAAGTAACCCTCGACGCCGAAGTCAAGGGCGGAGAAGAAGCGGAAATCAGGAAAGACGGCGGCGTTTACAAACTCGTTTACGACGGCAAAGAACTCGTCATCACCGCAGGCAAACTCACCTTCACCGCAACCGCTACTTCCGACGCGGGCAACGAAGGCACCGCAACCGTCGAACTTCCCGTGATCACTCCGGGTGCATCCGCTATGTTCGGCACTGTAGACATTACGGGCGTGACCGCCGGAAGTCACGACGATTCCGTCAGGACTCACAAACTCGGCAACATCGTTATTAACGGCATCGGCAGCGAAAACGTCAAATACGTCGGTGTCGAACTCGGCGTCAAGAATTCGGACGGCGAATATATGACCGTTTCTGCCGAAGTCTATACCCCGGCGGCTTCGGGCAAGAAGATCGTCCGCAACGTTACGTTCGATACCAGAGTTGCAGGCACTTATTATCTCGAACTCAGAGTATTCGACATCAACGGCAACAGCAACATTCAGGTTATCCCGGTAGAAGTCGCTCACAAGTCGACCGATCCTATCGAAGGCAACGCTTCCGTCAACGCTACGAGCGGCGACGTAAACAAGAAAGTCCTTCTTGCAAACGACAAGATCGAGATGAACAACGTTCGCGAGTATATCAGCGGCGAAGTCAACACCGATTTCTATCCCGTTCTTATCCACAAGGTAACCGGCGGTAAGTTCGCGCTTATGGGCGAGGAATTCACCGCAATGACCACCGGCAAGTACGCTATCGACGATATGGCTGCGGTAGTTACCGTTGCCGATCCGGCGGTTGATTACGAGGTCGTAGTACCGGGCAAGACCGTTGAAGATCTCAACGCATACCTCGCAGGACTTACCCAGACCGGCAAGTACACCGTTACCGACAGTTCGACCGTCAAGTTTGAACTTCAGGGCGTTATGCCTGCTTACTCGCAGATCAACGTCAAAGTTAATCTTCCGAAGGCAACCGCTTACACCGATAATGCAAACGCCGATGATATCGTAGTCGACGTCAAGGCACCGAAGAGCGGCACCGTCAAGGTTATCGACGCAACGACCGCGGGTTACGAATACGAATTCACCCCGACCGAGAACGGCACTTACACCGTGACCTACACCGTAAAGGCAGGCAACGACAGCAGCACGTTCACCTACACGATCAAAGTCGGCGACGTAGTTGCTCCTACGTTCAGTCTCACCGACAAAGACGGCAACGCCGCTTCGCACGAAGCAACCGTCAAGTCCGGTTATAAGTTCAGTTATCTCTATGTCAAGGCAGAGGACAATAAGTCCGAATCCGCTAACCTGACCTACACCAAGAAGGTTGTCGGTCCCGACGGAAAAGAAGTGGGCAGCACGATCAGCGGCAAGGGCACGACCTACGCCAACAGAACCGCACCCACCAGCGGCGAAT
>CAKQVV010000075.1 GCA_934277845.1 uncultured Clostridia bacterium | reverse complement strand
CGGATTTGTCAACGATAAGTTATCGAAGGATTATTACGATAGAGTAATTGTTTCATTTCATTCGGCGGATCATTCGGCGGATCATTCGGCGGATTCCGCGCAAGAGACGAACAACAAGCCCTGTAAAATTCCGCCGTTTCTTTACCCCGATAAAGTAAAAGGGCGGCAAACGCCTTGACTTTATCGCCGGATTATATTATAATTAGGCGTAAATTGTCGACGGGACGGAATAACGCCGATTTTCGGTTTGCGAGTAACGCGGTTTTCTGTTTTTCGCGGCATTACATTGAAAGAAGCGGGAACACAGGAGAAACCACAATGAAAATCGACAAAGAGGAGATACTGCACATCGCAACGCTCAGTCGGCTGAATTTTCCGGACGAAGAGTTGGAAAATATCGGCGCGCATCTCGACAACACGCTTGAGCGTTTCCGCGCGCTGGACGCGGTGGACGTATCTGACGTGCCGCCTACCGCGCACATTCTGCCGTACACGAACGTACTTCGCGACGACGTGCCGGGCGAGCCTATGGACAGAGCGGAACTATTAAAGAACGCGCCCGAAACGGACGGCGAGGCTTATATCGTCAAAAGGGTGGTGGAATAACGTGAACGACTTACTCAAACTCAGCCTTATAGAAATAAGAAACGCCGTTGCGGAAAAGAGAGTTTCGGCGACGGAAGCGACGGAAGCCGCTTTGAAACGAATAGACGAAGCGAGCGATCTTAACGCCGTACTCACCGTTGACCGCGAAGGCGCGCTTTCCGCCGCCAAAGCCGCGGACGAAAAGATCGCGAAGGGCGAAAACGCGGGCGTGCTCGGCGGCGTGCCGATACTCGTAAAGGACAATATTTCCACCCGCGGAGTGCGAACGACATGCGCGTCGAAGTTTATAGAGAATTATGTCCCGCCGTTTGACGCGACGGTAGTGAAGAAACTGAAAGAAGCGGGCGCGGTTATCTTAGGCAAGACCAACATGGACGAGTTCGCGATGGGATCGTCCAACGAAAACTCGGCGTTCGGTCCGGTGAAAAACGCCGTCGATCCCACGCGCGTACCGGGCGGCAGCAGCGGCGGCTCGGCAAGCGCGGTCGCGGCGTGCATGGCGTACGGCGCGCTCGGATCGGATACCGGCGGAAGTATTCGTCAGCCCGCGTCGTTCTGCGGCGTGGTGGGGCTTAAACCGACGTACTCGACCGTTTCGCGTTACGGACTTATCGCGTTTGCGTCCTCGCTCGACCAGATAGGACCGCTCACCCGCACGGTCGCGGACAACGCGCTTTTGTTCGACGTGATCGCGGGGCATGATCCCATGGACTCGACGAGCGCGCCGATAAAGGAAAATTACACCGACTATCCGCTCGGCGTAAAGGGCAAAACGATAGGTATTCCCAAAGAGTTCTTCGAGAAAGACTTTTCGCCCGTCGTGCGCGAAAAAGTCATGGCTGTCGCGGCTTTTTACGAGAAAAGCGGCGCAAAACTCAAAGAAGTTTCCATATCCTCGTTCGACGCGGCGCTCGCTACCTATTACGTTCTCGCGTGCGCGGAAGCGAGCAGCAACCTCGCGCGTTTCGACGGCGTGAAGTACGGCGCGAGAGCGGAAGGCGCAGACTATATCGACACTTATTACAAGTCGCGTACCGCCGGGTTCGGCGCGGAAGTCAAACGCCGCATAATGATCGGAAACTACGTTCTGTCCAGCGGTTATTACGACGCGTACTACCTGAAAGCGTCCAGAATCAGGACGAAGATCAAGTCGGATTTCGACGCCGCGCTGTCCGGGTGCGACGTGATTCTGGGGCCGACTTCGCCCACTACGGCGTTTGAGTTGGGAAAGAAAGTCCATGACGTGACGGAAACTTACATGTCGGATATTTTCACCGTACCCGTGAATATCGCGGGGCTTCCGGCGATCAGTATTCCGTGCGGAAAGGACGAAAAAGGGCTTCCCGTCGGCTTGCAGCTTATCGGGCGCGCGTTCGGCGAAAAGACGATTCTCGGCGTGGCGGAAACTTTTGAAAAGGAGAACGCGTAATGACGAGCGATTACCAAATTACCATAGGTCTTGAAATACATTGCGAACTGAAAACCGCGACCAAGATTTTCTGCTCGTGTCCCAACGTTTTCGGCGGCGAACCCAACACTCACTGTTGCCCGATCTGCTCCGGTTTTCCGGGAACAATGCCGGTACTCAACCGTAAAGCGGTCGAATATACCGTAAAGGCCGGGCTTGCGCTGGGCTGCGACATTGCAAAGTACAGCAAGTGGGACAGGAAAAACTACTTTTACCCCGACCTTCCCAAGGCGTGGCAGACGAGCCAGTACGACTTGCCTCTTTGCCGCGGCGGCGGTATAAGTTTCAAGTCAGACGACGGCGAAGAGAAGTTCGTCAGGCTCAACCGTATTCACCTCGAAGAGGACGCGGGCAAACTTATCCATGAGGGCGGCGTGACGCGCGTCGACTACAACCGTTGCGGAGTACCGCTCATCGAGATCGTCACCGAGCCGGATATTCACTCGCCCGAGGACGCCGTGGCGTTCCTTAACGCGCTGAAAAACATTATCAAATATACGGGCGTCAGCGACGTGAAAATGCAGGAAGGCAGCCTGCGTTGCGATGTCAATCTGTCGGTAGCGAAAAAGGGCGAAGCCTTAGGCACGCGTACCGAAACCAAGAACCTCAATTCGTTCCGCGCGGTGCTTCGTTCGTGCAAGTACGAGGCGGAGCGGCAGATCGAAATTATCGAAAGCGGCGGCATGGTCAGACAGGAAACGCGGCGGTGGGACGACGCGGCGGGCGAGGGCAGCAGTATGCGCGGCAAAGAGGACGCGCACGACTACCGCTATTTCCCCGAACCCGACCTTATGCCCGTAGTCATGACCGACGAGGACGTGGAAAAGATACGCGCGACGGTGCCCGCGCTGCCTGCCGAACGCGTGAAAAAGTACACGGGCGAGTATGGCTTGTCCGATTACGACGCGGCGCTTCTTACCGCCGACGTTGCGATCGCCGACCTTTTCGACGGCACGGTTGCGGCTGGAGCGGCACCGAAAAAAGCCGCAAACTTCATTATGGGCGATGTCATGCGCCTGGGGAAAGAACCGGGCGCGGAGGACGTTAGCGTGCGCGTTACGCCCGCGCAACTCGCCGGAATGCTTGCGCTCGTGGACGAGGGCGCGGCGAGCCTTGCCGCCGTGCAGAAAGAGATTTTGCCGCGCGTGTGGGGAACGGACAAAAAGCCCGCCGCGGTGCTCGACGAACTGGGGCTGCGTCAGTCCAACGACGCCGGCGAACTCGAAGCGGTGGTGAAGAGCATTATCGACGCCAACCCGAAAGTAGTTGCCGATTATCTTGCCGGCAACGCGAAAGTCGTTTCGTTCTTTGTGGGGCAGACGATGAAAGCCACCAAGGGCAAGGCTAATCCCAAGATGGTAGGCGAAATTCTGGAAAAGTTACTGAAATAATCGGTTTTTTTAAGAATTTAAATAATCGGATAATTATCCGTTTCATGCATGGGATTCCACGCGCAAAGGTCATTGCCAGAATAAGGCAATGACCTTTGCGCTCTGAATGACGAGGTGAGACGGAAACAGCCCATTATTATTAAAAATATAACGAGCAGTTCAACTTTTACTACGTCATTCAGAGCAAATGCTTATGCATTTGCGTGGGATCCCCCGCATGGAACAAATACTTATCCTATTTTCCGAAAAACCTTGCAATTACGGCAGAAAAATGATATACTCATTGTAGAGTAAACACAAAATTTGCGACGTAAGGAGGCGAAAATGAACGGCAATAACCTGCGAAAAGCAATATTTGCGTCGGCGATGACGCTCGTTATCGCTTTGTCGGCGTTTGCGGCGGTCGGCGGCGAACCCGCCTACGCAAACTCGGCGCAACGGCACTGGTACGGTACCGACTCGTCGGGCGTGGGAGTCCGGGAAGAGAATTGTCCGCTCGAAGTCGAGTCGGAAATTCTCACCTTCGATATACAGGAATTCCCGAAGAACTATTACGCCGAAGATGAGCCGGTCGACTACAACGCGCGCGTTACGGCGGAGTATCGGTTCTATAACCCCGCCGATTACGACGTGACGGCGACGCTTGTGTTTCCGTTCGGTCAAGCCCCGAGTTATCTCACTCCCGGCGCGTTCGACAAGATTGCCGACAAATACGACGTAAAGACAGACGGCGAAACGGTCGCGTCGAAGATACGCCACACTTATTATCCGTACTATTCCGACTTTAAGGTCGAAGAAATAGCAAGGATCCGCGACGACTACGACGAGAGCGGGTTTTACAGGCGCGATCTGCCGGTCACGGCTTATACCTTCCGATTTTCCGGCATCGCCGCCGAAGACCGCACGGCTTACGCGTCGATCGTAATAAAGGACGAGAACAACAACGCCAAGTACGTCGTTACGGAAATGAACGGCAGTTCTTCGGTTTTCGGCGGAACCAGAGTGGGCGGGTTTGTGCAAAACGGCGACAAGAAGATCGTTTACGTTCTCGGCAGCGGCGACGAGATGACCGCCGACAGATGGACGATATATAAAGACGGCGGCGAGAAGAAGAAAATATCGGGCGACGTCACGCTGGAATCCGTCGATACGCTCACGTTTGCCGATCTGGTTTTCGACGGATATGACGAGACAAACGGAATCTCGCGCGTCGACTGGTACAACGCGCTTACGGACAGTTGCAAAAATTCGTCCGCAGGCAACGGCACGGTAATATTGTTTTTTGGCGGAAGAGGATTTAACCGCCTGAGTGACTTGAGTTTTATGCGCTGGTACGAGTATGAAATAACGGTGCCGGCAGGCGGCAGGGTGACGAACACGGTCACCGCGCCGGTATTTCCCGCCATTGACATGGGTTATTCGCCCGGCGTATATACCTATAATTACCTGCTTTCTCCCGCTTCCACGTGGGCGAAATTCGGAACGCTCGACATCAGGATAAACACGCCGTTCTATATTTATTATCCCTCGTCGAGTTACGACGGGAACACGGGAGCGAAGGGCTGGACGGCAGTCGAAAACGGATATACGCTGAATTACGACGCTTTGCCCGACGGGGAACTCAGGTTCGTGTTATGTTCTTCCGAGTCGCCGTCGCGCGCCATGTACTACCGCGGCGCCGGAGCGGTGATTGCGGTCGTAACGGCAGTTGTACTGCTTGCCCCGCCTGCGATATTGGCGGTCGTGGTGATTTTCGCGCTCGTTTACGGCGGAATAAGGAAGAAAAAACGCGAAAAGAGCGGCGAAAAGAAAGGTTTCGGCGCGAACAAGCCGTCCGATTATTTCGGCGAGGACGACGGTTATCCGGACGAACCGCAAGAAAGCAAGCCCGACTGCGGCGAGCAAACGAAAAACGATAACCCCGATAGCGAAGAAAACAAACACGAAGATTAAAGACGATAGAAAAAGTCAAGAAATCGATTGATTAGTAAATATTTTTGTTTTGACATAAACAACGATTTGCTATAAACTATTCATAACCACAGTACGAGCGGCAGGGGAAACCTTGCCGCAAATCAAGGAGTTTACGATGAAAGAAAATATCAACGTTTCCGTGCCGCGTCCGGAGTTCCCCGATCCGCAGTTAAGACGCGAAAACTGGCTTAATCTCAACGGCGAGTGGGAATTCGAAATAGACTTTACCGGCGAGAAGAACTCGTACAGCGAGCGTACTTTTCAGTTCGAACATTTCGATAAGAAAATAATAGTACCGTTCGCGCCCGAGTCCGACCTTTCGGGCATCGGCTACAAGGGATTTATGGACGCCGTACTTTACCGCCGCGACCTTAAGTTTCCGGCAAGTTTCGACGGCAAGCGCAAGATTCTGCATTTCGGCGCGGTCGATCACAAGGCTACCGTGTATGTAAACGGCAAACTCGTCGGCACGCACGTCGGCGGTTACTGGCCGTTCAGTTTCGATATTACCGATTACCTGGTCGGCACGAACGATTACGTCACCGTGCTTGCCGAGGACGACATAAGAAACGCCAAGTACGGCGCGGGCAAACAGGCGCCCACGACCAACTCGCGCGGCTGTCATTACACGCGCACCACGGGCATCTGGCAGACGGTTTGGGTGGAAGCGGTCGAGCCGCAGCATATCGACTTTTTCCGTCTTACTCCGGTCGTCGAGCGCGGTGTGCTCGCCGTCGAACTCAACACTTCGCTGGCAGACGCGGTTTCGCTTACCGCGACCGCTTCGTTCGGCGGCAAGATAATGGGCGAAAATACGGTTAATTTTAATTGCGGTCACGTCGCGTTCGACCTCGAACTCGCCGAACTGCATCTTTGGGATTTGGGACAGGGTAATCTTTACGACCTGAAATTCACGCTTAGTTCGGGCGGAACCGTGCTTGACGAAGTTTATTCCTATTTCGGCATGCGCTCGGTCGCGCTCCGCGACGGCAAGTTCTGTCTCAACGACCGCCCGGTGTTCGGAAGGTTCGTGCTGGATCAGGGATTTTACAAAGACGGCATTTACACCGCTCCCGACGTGAGCCGTTTCGACGAGGACGTGCGGCTTTCGATGGAACTCGGATTCAACGGCGCGCGTTTCCACGAGAAGGTGTTCGAGCCGCTCGCGATCTACGCCGCGGACAAAGCGGGATATATGATCTGGGACGAGTATCCCGACTGGAATATTCACAACGACGATTTTACCTGCCTTGCCGAGATAATTCCCGACTGGCTCGCCGAGATCCGCCGCGACTATAACCGCCCGTCGATCATCGGCTGGTGCTGTCTTAACGAAACGTGGGACCGCGTGGATAATGACGGACGGCGTTATCAGCAGGACGGCAGAATGCTGGACGTTCTTTACCGCGTTGTGAAGAGTATGGACAACATGCGCCCAGTCATCGACGTGAGCGGAAACTTCCACGTCGTGACCGATACGTTCGATATTCATTGCTACGAGCAGGATCCCGAAAAGTTTGCAGAGTACTATAAGGAAGCGGACGGGCTGTACGTCAATTTCCCCGATCGGCAGAAGTACGACGGCACGCCTTACTGGGTGTCCGAATACGGCGGAATCAAGATGCCGGGCGACGACGCCGGCTGGGGCTATGGCAACACGCCCAAAAACCGCGAAGAATTCCTCTCGCGCTACAAGGGATTGACCGACGTGCTTCTCGACAATCCGAAGTGCTGGGCGCTTTGCTACACGCAACTCTACGACGTCGAGCAGGAAGTCAACGGTTTGTATTTTTATGACCGCACCGACAAGTTTACGCCGGAAGAAAAGAAGTTCCTCCGCGAGGTTATGGCAAGAAAAGCCGCGGTAGAGAAGTAAGGACGAGAGAAGTAAGGGCGGTAATTCGCCCTATAACCCGATTTTTGGTAAGGTTTATTTATTTTAACGCACAGTTTCCGGTTTCAACGGTCATTCAGAGCGGGGCGGAACGCCACG
>CAKQVV010000074.1 GCA_934277845.1 uncultured Clostridia bacterium | reverse complement strand
GTATACGAGAGTATACAAACCCGGCATGCCGCTCGACTCGGCGTTCAAGGACAAACTTTTTATCGGCTGGGGCATAAGTAACCCCATCGGCGAACTTCTCGCGTTCATGCTTGCGCCGACTTTTATGTTCGTGTACAAGAAAAAACACGGCTGGCTGTACTATCTTTTCGCGGTTGCGACGATGGCGGCGGTGTATCTGTCGCTCAGCCGCAACGCGTTGCTCATCGGCGGCGCGGCGTTCGTCGTGATGACGATCGTCTGCATAATCGGCAGTAAAAACCGCATCGGCGTTTCGGCGGTTGCGGGCGCGATAGCCGTCGCTTTGATATTCACGTTCTCGCTCGGAAAGAACACCGAGGCGGTAAAGAACGTGTTTGCATTCTTCAAAGACGCCATGCTCAACGATCGCGGCAGGTTCGAACTCTGGCGCAGATTTATGGGATATTTCGCCGAGTACCCGGTACTGGGCGCGGGGTTTGCCGCGTGCGGTTCGATAGGCAAAGCCAGCATGAAAATGGCACACAACACGATTTTCCAGATTCTGGGCAGTTGCGGCGTCGTCGGAATGATTGCGCACGTTTATCACCGCGTTCAGACCGTGCTTATTTTCACGAAAAAACCGAACGTCGCACGGACGGCGATCGGCGGCGCGCTGCTTACCTATATTCTTATGGGATTACTCGATCCGATCTATTTCTTCGCCAACTTCACGCTGTATTACACGATAATGCTGGTGTTCTCGGAAAAGGATCTCGAGCGCAGTCTTGAAAACGAAACGACGATAAAAGCGGTAAAAGACGAAAATCTCTTGCCTGCCGGGGAAAACCGCGACGTGAACGAGAATACGCCCGACGAAGAGAAAGAACAAATCCCACAAGAGCAACCGCGTCTAAGTCATAACAGCGAGTGCGACGAGCATAATCGTATAACGGACGAGCAATAAATATTCGTTTGAGCAGGAGAGTACCGATTGTGGCTAAGCCAAGAGTTATATTCCCGTTTACCGAAGCAGGACTCGGACATATAATGCCCATGCGGAGCATAGCAGACGAGTTCGAGCGGCTGTACGGCGACCGAGCGGAAGTCGTCCGCTCGGCGTTTTTTACCGAGAGCGGCGACAAGTATCTCGCAAATTACGAAAAACATCTTCACGACGAAGTGGTAAAGCACAACGAACATTCGCTTTACGGCTGCTTTGCTACTTTTGCCATGGATTTTTGGGGTACGCGCATTTCCAGTTGGGCGACGATGCGCAAGTGGATACGCGGCGCGTACAAAGCGGGCGTAAAACACATGGGAGAACTGAAACCCGACCTCGTGTTCAGCACGCACTGGGCGACGAATTATTACGCCAGTCATCTCGAAAACCGCCCGCTCACGATCATGTATTGCCCGGACGCGCACGTCAACACGCTTTTCCGGTACAAGTCCGATCTCGTACTCACGTCGATGTCTACCGGCTATGAGCGCGCGCTCCGCCGCCACAGCGGCAGATTCAACGAGGACAACCTGAAACTCGTGCCGTTCCTTATCCGCGACGAAGCGTTCTCCGTGCCGCGCGACAAGACGGTCAACCGCCGAAAACTCGGTTTTGACGAAAATAAGTTCACCGTCGTACTTGCGGAGGGCGGTTACGGCATCGGCAAAATGCAAAAAATTTGCGAAAAAGCGATCGAACGCGACCTGCCCGTCACGCTGGTACCCGTTTGCGGCAAGAACGATGAACTTTTCGCGTATTTGTCGGGACTGAAAAGCAAGGGGAATCTCAATTTCCGACCGCAAGGATTCGTAAAGGATATTTTCACCATACTCGCCTCCGCCGACCTGTTTTGCGGCAAGTCGGGCGCGAGCATGATGGCGGAGCCGTGTTTCTTCGGCGTGCCTATAATCATCACAAAATATGCGACAAAGATCGAACGGCTGATCGGCGAATACTACACGGATGCCGTTGGCAGCGCGATCAAGGAGTTCGATCCCGATAAAGTCGTGGATTTGATCGGAAAGTTCGCGGTCAACCCGGGACTTTTGCAGCCGTACCGCGACGCCGCGGACGCGCAAAGAGGCAATTACGGACCGGAAAAAACCGCGCGGATCATTTTCGACCTGTTAAAGACGAAATTTCCTGAGTTGGAAAAATAATAGGGACAAATTATCTGCTTGATGAAGGGGATTCCACGCGGGGTACTTGTGCATTTGCTCTGAATGACGATGAAACAGTCAGGCTGCTCGTTATATTTTAAAATTTAACGCATTAAATAATAACGCGCAGTTCAACTGTTTACACGTCATTCAGAGTATAAGCGCAATTGCCCTATATAGCGGGGCAATTGCGCTTATGCGTGGAATCCCCCGCGGCAGAGATGATAGTATCCTTTTTCAACCTGTCTTGTTTCCGACTCTTTGCGTTATTCACGCCGGAGCGAAATAAATCATATATTGTAGGCGTGACGCGAATTAAAGATCGGCGCGTTGCGCCTGTTTTTTATGCCGTCTTGCCGGAAAGGCGGGCGGAAACGGAGGCTGACTGAATGACGGTAGCGATATTTTACGGCGGAAAATCGTGCGAACACGACGTGAGCGTGGTGACGGGCGTGCAGGCGGCAAAACTCATTGCCGGGCGGCATATCGTGATCCCCGTGTTCGTGGCAAACGACGGCAGTTGGTTTGTGGTGAAAAATTACGACGATCTGTCGGCGTATCGGTCGGGAAAAATCAAAAAGATTCCCGCGTTCGTAAAGCCGTCCGACGATTATCTCTACGTCAAAAACGGCAAACGTTACGCCAGAATCGACGTCGCGCTACTGTGCGTGCACGGCGCGGGCGGCGAGGACGGCGCGCTTCAGGGCGTACTGGAAACCGCCGGAATACCGTATACGGGCAGCGGCGTTGCGGCGAGCGCGATCGGTATGGATAAACGGCTGACTAAACGCGCATTTGCGGCGGCGGGACTGGATACCGTCGGGGGATTCGAGGTCACGCGCGGCGATTACGAGAACGGACTGCGCGAAGTGACCGAACGCGCGGCGGACTTCGGGTATCCGCTCATCGTCAAGCCCGCGTCGCTCGGCAGCAGTATCGGTGTGACGCTCGTCGGCGGCGGCAGGGAGTTTTTGTCCGCGCTTGCGGCGGCGTTTTCCTGGGACAACGCGGTCGTGGTCGAACGCGCGCTGGAAAATTTCATCGAACTTAACTGCGGCGTCATCGGCAGGCGCGGCGCGTTTGCGGTCAGCGAAGCCGAATCGCCGTTTTCCGCCGGCGGGTTTTTAAGTTACGACGACAAGTACGGCGGAGGCGGATTCAAGGGGCGCGGAGCGGGACGGAAGTTCCCGGCGGACATTCCGGCGGATCTTCGCGCAAAAGTGCGGCTCGCGGCAGCGAAAGCGTTTGCGGCGGTGGGTGCGAGCGGCGTTGCCCGGGTGGACTTTATGTACGAGAACGCCACGGGTACGCTGTTCGCGAACGAAATAAATACCGTTCCCGGTTCGCTGGCGGCGTATCTTTTCCCGCGCGGATTCGATTATGTCGGTATCGCCGCGCTCGAAGAGGAACTCGGAAACGCCGCGAAAACCGATGCGACCGGATCCGAAAAGATTTCCGAAAAAACCGGAACGCCGGCAAAGTACGGCGAAGGAAGCGCGGCGGTCATAGAGGAACTGCTCGCGATCGCAAAAGAAGATTTCGCCGCACGGGAAAAACCGCGTTACCGTTATCGCGCCGGTTTTACGCGCGGCAAGGGTTGAAGCCGGATTGAAAAGTCCGGGCGACGAGATTTACCGTATACAAATTATCGAACGTTCGGCTTTCGCGATTGACTAATCCGCCGATTCGTGGTAAAATACGCTTATTGCGGGACAGTCCCGCTTGGATCAATGTTACTACGGAGGCGGCTATGACAAAAATTACTTACGATACGCCCATCGTCGAGATGCAGGGCGACGAGATGACGAGAGTGCTTTGGGACTGGATCAAGGAAATCCTGATCGAACCTTACGTAAAAGTCAATACCGAGTTTTACGACCTCGGACTGCCCAACCGCGAAAAGACCGCCGACAAAGTGACGACGGACGCCGCGGAAGCGATAAAGAAATACCACGTCGGCGTAAAGTGCGCCACGATCACGCCCAACGCCCAGCGCGTAGAGGAATATAATCTTTCAAAAATGTGGCTGTCGCCCAACGGCACGATCCGCGCCGCGCTCGACGGCACGGTTTTCCGCGCGCCCATTCTCGTCGACGGAATCAGACCTTACGTTCCGTCCTGGACGAAACCCATCACTATCGCGCGTCACGCGTATGGCGACGTGTACCGCAACAGCGAAATAAGAGTCGACGGCAAAGCGACGGCGGAACTCGTGGTAAAATACGAGGACGGACGCGAAGAGAGAAAGAAGATCGCCGACTTTCCGGGAGCGGGCGTGGTGCAGGGTATACATAACCTCGACGCTTCGATAAGTTCGTTTGCCCGCGCGTGCTTTAATTACGCGCTGAGTACGCGGCAGGACCTTTGGTTCGCGACCAAGGACACTATCAGCAAGACTTACGACCACCGTTTCAAGGATATTTTCGCCGAAATTTTCGAGCGCGAGTACAAGGCGAAATTCGAGGAAGCGGGCATAAACTATGAATACACGCTTATCGATGACTCGGTGGCGCGTATCGTCCGCAGTCACGGCGGCTTTATCTGGGCGCTCAAAAACTACGACGGCGACGTGATGAGCGACATGGTGGCGACGGCTTACGGATCGCTCGCGATGATGACCAGCGTGCTCGTGTCGCCCGACGGCAATTACGAGTTCGAGGCGGCGCACGGCACCGTCACGCGGCATTACTACAAGTACCTTAAGGGCGAAGAAACCTCGACCAACCCGGTCGCGACGATATTTGCCTGGAGCGGCGCGCTCCGTAAGCGCGGCGAATCGGAAAACAACGCCGATCTGGTCGCGTTTGCGGACAGACTGGAAAAGGCGACCACCGACACGATCGGCGCAGGTTATATGACGGGCGACCTTACGGGACTTTTCGGTAAAGACGGCATAACGCCGGTGAAGATGTCGAGCCGCGCGTTCCTCGAAAAGATCGCGGAAAGGCTGTAATCCGGAAAAAGATTGAAATATGGCGAAGATCGCCGCGTATTTTTGCAAGTAAAGTTTATTGAATAATATAAGCAGAATAATATAAGGATAACAGGAAGATGGTATTTACGGCGCTTGTCCGAGGTTTAACCGCGGCAAGCGCCGTTTTCGTTTTGCATTTTATAAGGATAATTACTTCTCTGCTGTGGGGGATTCCACGCGTGGCATACTGCCACGCTCTGAATGACGAGGTAAGACGGAAACTGCGCATTATTATTTAAAATAGAACGAGAAGCATTACTGCTACCTCGTCATTCAGAGCCTTACGATAATCGCACGAATAATAGGGCGATTATCGTAAGGCGTGGAATCCCCCTCATGGAACAAATAATTATCCTTATTTATCCCGCGCGTTTTTCGGTCGTCGTTGCGCGCCGCGCGTTTCCCGAAACGGAAAAGACAAACCGTCGGGAAATTGCGACAAAATTCGCAAAAAATATTTGAAAAACGGTTACGAGAAAATAAATAGATGACAATACGTTGTCATAATTTTTACGCTATATTATGGGTGAAATTAAAAAACGCGCCGCGAATGCCCCGCCGTGGCGCAAAGGAGGTAAACAATGAAATTGTATGTTTTAATGATTTTCAGGCTGAGCGATCGGCTGGAAAAGACGATAGAGACAATGGATAAAAAAATCGAACGCATTGCTTACGATCCTTTCGGGGACACCGTCAAGCAATACGAAAAGATACTGGAAATATCCGACGTGAGGACGCGGCTTATTAACCTGAAGGTGATGTACGAGTTGATGATACGGAATCTCGGCGGCGACGAAACGCTGCTTATTGCCCGGCATGCGCTGGGGCTATCGGCAGGCGAGATCGCGGAAAGCTTGAATGTGAACGCCGGCACCGTCTACAAGCGGCTTTGCAAGGCTATGCGCCACGCCGAGAAGGTGCTTGAGAGCGCGGGATTCGACGAAAAACGAATGGAACGCGACTATGCCGACGTGCCGCAGGTGACGGCGGCGATGAACATGATGAAACGCAGGGTGCGCCCGACCGAACGCCCGAAGACGGCAATCCGGCATAAACCCGTTGCGTAATCGCTCACGGTCGTTCGTTTTCGTCCCTCGATTTTTCAGGCTTGCGGAAAAGAAGATAAGTCACGACGATGACGGGCAGGCACAGCGCGACTATCGTTATCGCTTCGCCGTTTTTTGACAGCGAAAACTCGTCGGTTTGTTTTTCGTCGTTATTTTCGGATTCAAGAGACGGCTCGGGTTCGGGATCGGGCGCGGGAAGCGGCTCGATCACGTTTTCGGGGATAGGATCCGCGGCGACGTACAGCGAATAGACGTAGCCGCGCTTTGTTTCGCCGCCGTCCGTAAAGCGCACGAAAAACCATTCGTTGCCTATCGCCGCGACCTGTGACGAGCCTGCGACGGTGCCGTAATACAGCAGCGTTTCGCCGTCGGACAGATCGCCTATGACTTCGCCGTTTTCGTGGTCGGGAGTGCTTCTCACGCGCACGTTGTGACCGTCGTTATTGAGTTTCAGCGAGCCTTCTGCGAACTTGTATCGCGGCTCGTAATCGACGACGGTCAGTTTGTCCGCCGCGACTTTGCCCGCAAGGTCGAGATAACTCACGGAAACGTAACCGTTTTCCGCTTTATTCAGTATCACCGCGAAATAGGTCGCGGGGAGCGTAGTCACGGCGGTTTTGCCATCGTCGGAATAGAGAACGGCGTCGTCGCCGATGAGAGCATAGGAAAGCGCGGCGGCGCGGGCGCACGGCGGTTTTTTGAGTGAAAAGGAAAGTAAAAGCGCGAGAAAAGCGGCAAGCAGCGCGAATATTCGGATTTTCGGACTGAAATTCATAAAGTGATTATACCGCCGCGCGGGTGACGAAAAAACGGAGTTTTCGCCGAAAAATTACTTGTTTGGGGGAATAAAGTGAACGAGAGGGAAATTATCGGGAAGATACGCCGGCTGGAACGCCGCGAAAAACAACTTTATCGCAACAACCGCATTTTCCGCTACAACACGGGCGAGAAAGTGCATCTTAAACAACTGGAATTTCACAAGTGTCAAAAGCGCAACCGCTGGGTTTTCGGCGGCAACCGTTCGGGCAAGACCGAGTGCGGCGCGGTGGAAACCGTGTGGCGGGCAAGGGGGATTCACCCTTACCGCGAAAACCGCGCGGACGTAAACGGCTGGGTGGTGTCGCCGACGCGCGAAGTTCAGCGCGAGGTGGCGCAACGCAAAGTGCTGTATTACCTTAATCCCGAGTGGATCGCCGACGTCGTGATGGTGTCGGGGAAAAGCGGCAATCCCGACGGCGGCGTGCTCGACTACATCGCGGTGAAAAACGTGTTCGGCGGGATACGCCGAATAGGCTTCAAG
>CAKQVV010000073.1 GCA_934277845.1 uncultured Clostridia bacterium | reverse complement strand
GTATATTATCTTTTGGACTTGAGAGTCCGATAGCAGAATGGGCTTATTGAACTGGAAAGAGAATTTCTTGAAATAACTTTTGTTGACCGAAAGAATAAGGAAGCTGTTTTTCATCGGAACGTTGTTGGCGTAGTAAAATTGCGGGACAAAAGGTTCGAATAATACGCATGTATTTTCTTGCAGAGGAAAATACTTTTTTCCGTCGTGCGAAAACATCATAGGCGTATGAAAAATGACGAGATCGTATCTGTCTCCTCGCCCGAAAGGGTCGTTGAGAACGAAATCGGCGGGTTCTCTTTTATCGACGATTATAACAATTTTCGAGAAGTCTTCCATATTTGCATTATACAGCGGATTTGTTGTCAAGTCAAATCATTTTAGATTTTAAATGTCGAAATACAGTAATTTTTTGGTTTGTATTTAGTATTGAAAAAATGATATGAGAAGTGTATAATAAACACGGAACTAAATGATTGTTTCAAAAAAACATTTTATAGGAGGAACTTGAATGAAAAAGCGAGTTGTTTCTTTATTATTGATCGGGATTATGAGTTTTCCGATGTTTTTGCTCGGTGCCTGCGGAGACAAGAACGAAGTCGAGTTTGGGAACCTTGTCGAAGAGGTGCAATCGAACTATGATAAGTCGCTTTACGTATATGACGGAGAACCGTGCGAAATCAGCTGGGCGCATTGGGACAGCGTAGGTCCTATGGAAGAGGCGACGTCCAGGTTGATTATCGAAGGCTTTGAGAAGAGATATCCTACCATTAAGGTAAAGTTGGATATTATATCCGATTATCAGAATCTTTATGCGAACAATATTGCGGCGGGACAAGTTCACGACGTATTCCTCGTTCCGGACGGCGCTTTTAGGCAATGGTCGACCAACGGCAGTATTTTTACCAATCTTAAACCGTTTTTGAGTCAAAGTTTTTTGATTAGCGAAGATGTCATTGCAAACGATATGTTCGAAGGCGCGATCGACCGCTATACCACCGGAAACGACGCCGTACTTGCATTGCCTAAGGACATCGGACCGTACGTAATGTATTACAACAAAGATATGTTCGATTCAATGGGCGTGGAGTATCCGCCCAGCGACAGGATTATGACGATAGAAGAAGCGAGCGCCATGTGGAGAAAACTGACGGACGCTTCCAAGAGAATATACGGCATCGCGGCTTATCCTTGGGAGGGGCTTGTATGGAGCGCCGGCGGAGATTTTCTGAACGAAGATCATACCGCGTTTCCGACCGATCCCGCGCAAATTGCGGGATTAAAGAAAGCGTTTACCTTTTTGCAGGACGCGATGTACGGCGAAGATCCGTTTATGCCTACCGGATCCGACCTTGGCGGGCAATCGGATACTACGCTGTTTGCCGCGCAAAGATGCGCGACGGTTGTCGCGGGCAGATGGGAAGTCACCTCTATGCGTACTTATGGTTTTAATTGGGATGTTGCGTATGTGCCGGCTTTCGAAGGCGAAAACATGCAAAAGAACTGCTGGTCGGGATCCACGGGATATGCGGTTTACAGCGGAGCAAAAAATAAAGTTGCGGCATGGAAACTCGTAGAGTATATCGCAAGCAGAGAAGGACAGGAACTTCTGGCGGCAAGCGGATTTGCTATCCCCATCTATAACAGTCTGGCGACGGACAAGCGTATCGTCGAGCGCGAGCTTTCATTGGGACCGCAAAACTATCAGGTGTTTATCGAGAGCGCGAAGCATCAGCCGGCTGGTACGCATACCTGGCTGAATTCCAACAGATGGAGAACGGACAGTTACGACGCGTTGTCCGCGCAGTTGTTTGCGGTGAATCCGTCAAGCCGGATTACGGTCGACAAATATTTGGATAACGTAAAAGAGAAAGCGAACAGCATTCTCAGATAGGTCGCGATACGGAGGAAAGCCGAATGACGCATTATAAATTGACGAAAGCCAGGCGAGTAGAGTGGCTATGGTCGGCGATTTTTATTCTTCCGATTACGGCGGGGTTATTGCTGTTCGTAATATACCCGCTGATAACGGGCATTACCTACTCCTTTACGGATTATAACTTATTTGACATGAGTTTTGTCGGCGGCGCGAATTACAGAAAAGTGTTTCACGACGTCACGTTCTGGAAAAGTTTTCTGAACGTAATCGTCTTTTCGATCAACGTTCCGATAAACCTCGTATTGTCTTTGGTTATTTCCGCAATACTCAACGCGAAAATCAGAGGGAGCAAAGTTTATCGCACGATTTTTTTTCTGCCGATTATTTGCGGAGCAGTCGCAACGACGTTTATCTGGAAATGGATATTCGTATCTCAGTACGGATTGCTGGACAATATTCTTTACAGCATGGGCGTTAAAAATCCGCCGATCTGGATGGACCCGAATCAGCCGTTCAATTTTATGTCGTCGATGATCGTCATGACTTTGTGGGCGTGTCTGGGAACGAATATTCTGATATATTCCGCAACGTTAAAGAATATTTCGTCCAGTTATTACGAAGCGGCGCTGATAGACGGAGCAAATGCATTTACGCGGTTTATCAAAATTACCGTGCCGCTTATTTCACCGATCACTTTCTATTTGTTGCTTACCAACATGATCGGCTCGTTGCAGGAGTTCTCGAAATTCAAGATTATGGTCGGATATACCGATAATACCGTGTTGCCCGTCTGGTACATCTATAATTTTATGGGGAATTTCGGTTACGAATACGGCTACGCTTCGGCGCTCGGCGTGGTTTACGGACTCTTCTTGTTGGGCGTTGCGGCGATCAACTTCATTTTGCAGAAATATTGGGTGAGTTATGATAACTGATACTGTTAATGCGAGTCGGAAAAACAGCGGAAAAACGCATGTCGGCGCGATTGTTTCAAAGGTATTTGCCTACGGGTTCTTGTCTTTGATTGCGGTTTTCATACTGCTGCCGTTTCTATTTGCGTTTTCTACGTCGTTTACGACAAGAAACGGAATTTACGATTTACCGTTCAAATGGATACCTAAACCGATTACCGCTCAAAACTATGTCGAAGTATTTGAGCGGGTAGACTTGGCAAGAGCGTCTTTGAATACTTTTATGTATATCATACCGCCCATAGCGTTAGGCATGTTGTCGAGCGCAATGGCTGCGTTTGTTTTCTCGAAGTTAAGATTTCCCGGGAAAAACGTTGTTTTCTATCTGATGCTGTCCACTATGCTGATTCCGGGGATTATTACGCTGATTCCGTCGTATATCATGTACGCGAACGTATACGGTTGGCTGGGGACGCCATTGCCGCTGATTATTCCCGGGCTGTTCGGCGGAGTTGGAACAATGTTTTTTCTCGTGCAGTTCATGCGCGGGTTGCCCGACGAAATGACGGAAGCGGCGTTGATAGACGGAGCGAATTTCCCGATTATATTTTTCAAAATTATTTTACCGCTTTCGGTTCCTGCGTTAATACCTCAGATCGTTTTGGGATTTACGGGCGCGTATAACGATTACATGGGCCCGCTGTTGTACGTCGGAACGGTAAAACCTTACTGGACGATTCAGCTTGCAGTGGCGAATCTGCAGTCGTCGTACAATTCTTCGTATCCGCTCATGATGGCGGGATCGATGATCGCGTTGGTTCCCACGCTGATAATATTCGTATTTTCGCAGAGATTCCTTGTAGACGGGATCGCGATAACAGGGCTTAAATAATAAATAGATAAGGAGAAAATTATGAAACGGAAAAAAATACTTGCAGCAATGGGCGCTATTGCCATTACGGCCGGCATTTTCGGCTCGGTGGGCTGTTCGAACCGGGAAAATTACGACGGTAAATTTATAACCGACGGATTGCCGTACGTTTCGGCTTCCGATTATGCCGATGAAGGAAACGCATTGCGAACGAAAGACTATACCCTTACGTTTGAAAACGGCGGGGTGCAGGTGAAAAACGGGAGCGGCGCCACGATGTTTTTGCAGGATTCTCCCGCGATGATTACGGTGATGCAACAGAGCGATTCTTTAATGACGTTCAACGAATTTTCTTATACTGGAAAATATACGGCGACGGTAAAGAACGATCGGGGTATCGGAGCCGTTGCTACGGTCAAGTCGGAATCGGGCAGTACCTTTAAGATTTACGATCAATATTTTATTATCGGCAACGGGGCGTTCGGCATGAGCAGAAACGTTCGGGTCGAAAAGGCGAACAAGAAAGACAACGGATTCAACTCGTCCTTTAAGATGCACGCGCTTTCCGGAAGTTCGGACGTAAACGATTATGATTTCACCATTCCGTCGCTCGTATACAAGGACAGCAGCGCGATTCCCGCTCATGCGATCGGAGTCAACCTCGACGTCCCCGCGCTGTATGCAAAAGAAACCGCAATGGGTATGCCGTTCATTCATATTTATGAAAAAGCAACGAAGAATTCTCTGGCGATCGGTCATTATCAGCCAAAAGTTGACGGCGGTAAAGTCGGCGGCGGCTATAACGGCGACGTCGACGAGAATATTCAATACGGTTCGGTCGGTTACGATAAAAACGAAAGCGTCGGCTTGGACTTCGGGTTTGTCTGGCCGTGCAGCGAAGGTCCCACGACCTATACTTCCAACGGGTGGACAAAACGTTTTCATCCCGTAAACGAAGGCGGCGGACACAACTATAAAGTAAGCATTATTCCGCTTGCGGACGAGTCGTATTTAGAATCGTTTGCTTATTCTACAATGAAAACGTTAAAGGGCGGTTATCCCGACTTGTATAATGCGGACATCGATAAAATCTATGCTGCGAGCATGGAAACGCTCAGCAACGTTTGGTATCAGAAAGGCAGCGCGAGCGGTGATCCTGCCGGGTTTCCGCTGACGATGAGCCTTGTGAGCGGCGCTACGGGGTCGAACGAACTTCAGATCGGTTTTACCGGAATGGAAACTTCGCTCGCCGCGCAGATGATACAATACGGAAGATCGATCGGGAACAAAGAAATGGTTTATCAAGCGGAACGAATACTCGATTTCTGGACGGGTGAAGTCGCGTTTCCTTCCGGGTCGGCGCTTCCCATTACATGGTTTCGTCCTAATACAATGGATAGTTTCCCGGCAAAGGACGGAGCGGAATATCCTGCGTTTTTGCGCATGCTGACCGACGGATTCAACGGGATTCTCGACGCAATTCGCGTAAAGCACGAGCTGGGAGAAAGAGTACCTGCAGCCTGGACTAAAGCGGTCGAAAAAGTAGGGCAGTTTTTCCTCGACAATCAGAACGACGACGGCAGTGTGTATCGCGCTTATAACCGGAAAGAAGGAACGGTAAACACCAATTCGTCGAACCGGGTTTATGCCGGCACTTCGAAAGTGAATACTTCGCAGGTTGTTCCTTTCCTGTTCAAGATGTCGGAATACAGCGCGAGCAGCGGCAACGCAGTCAAATCCGAAGAATATAAAGCCGCCGCGATCAGGGCAGCCGAGTGGGCGCTTGCCAATCTTAATGAAACCGGTAAATATGTCGGCGGAACGATCGACCAGTCAAATATCGTAGACAAAGAAGCGGGATTTTTCGCGCTGAAAGCGTTTACGGCGACGTATATGGCAACCGGCGAACAAAAGTTTCTGGATGCGGCGCGGCATGCTGTGGCGTTCTGCATGAACTGGGTCTATACCTATGACTTCTCGATTCAGAGTTCCAACCCGCTGACGCAACAGTATAACCCTTTCAAAAACGGAGGCGTTTCCGGATTCTCGCTTATCGCAACGGGGCACAGCGGCGCGGATATATTCAGCGCGTTTTTCCCGACCGAGATCTATAAAATGTATGTCCTGACCGGAGATGAGGATTATAAAGACGCCGCGATTTTCGTAGAACTCAACACCAAACAGACTACCGACTGGGACGGACGTCTCGGATATGCGCAAAAGGGCTTCTCACCGGAAGCGACGCAGGCGGCAAACTTCAACTATACGACGGTGGACGCCCCCGGTATCTGGCTGCCGTGGTTGACCGACGCGAACATCCGGCCGATCACCGACGCCATGAATATTTTCGGAGTCAGCGATTACCGCAATATGACCGACAGCCTTGAAACGCAGCAGGCTAACCTGATGGCTTACGGTCAGGGCGGAAAATGGAACTAAATCGACAAATTTAAAAGGAGAAATACAATGAAACGAATGAAACAGACAAGTTATTTGAATGTCGGGCGCTTAGTCCTGGCGGCTGTTATGTGCTTGAGTATGTTTTTGCTGTGTTTTTTATCTTTAAGTTCAAGACAGGTTTTGGCGGAGAACGCCGGCGGTACGCCGTTGCATGAAAGGTGGACGGTAGCCGACGACGGAAAAATTTCCGCTTCTTTTCCCGACGGCATGAACTGGGACGGGGATATAGAGGCGAGAGCGTCTACGGGTTATCTGACTTATAAATTCACGGATCGCTTGTCCGCCCGAGACGAATACTATACTTCTGTGACCGTGAATAATATCGGCGATCTCAACAAAAAAAGTCCCGTAGACGTACAGATCGTACCGTGGTATGTAAACAAGCAGAACTGGGTTATGTTCTCTATTCATGCGTGGACCGGGGATAACGCGAACATTGAGCTGGTTTCAAAGTGGTTTGTAAACGGCGAAGCAAACGGAGATAATTGGCAGGATAACTCATACAAAATTTTCAGCGGTAATCGTGAAGAGTGGAATAATTTTTACAGCGCCAATGCTTTTACAATCTGGGCGCGTGTCAAAGGCGATCAGGTCTTGTTCGGAATCGATACGCAAGAAGGCGAATACAAAAACAAGACGGAAGTATTTGTGCCTAACGCCGGACGCGATTGGAATACGAAAAACAAGTATCAAGGCACGTTTGAAATCCCCGGGCTTGCGGACGCAATGGCGAGCAAGTGGGATAGCAGTTATGCGGGATTCGACGCAAGACGCTGCTCGGCGACGTTCGACAATTTTAGTCTTTCGAACGAAGCGCCTGCCGTTAATCAGGCGATCGCCTATGCGAAATTCGATATAGAACGTTATGTGAGCGAGGACAATTATTATACCGAACAGCGGGAGCAGATGAAAACGATTGTTTCGAACGCGAAAAGCGCTTTCGAACGCGCGGAAAACGTTGAAGCTCTGAACGAATCGGTTGCGGGCTACCGGACGCAGATCGAAAACGTTGCGACAAAAGACGAAGTCGATGTTAAAACGGCGAAAGAAGGGTTGACCTGGGCAACGATCAATCCTGACGCGGAAATCGATAACGTATTGGCAAACTTCACACTGCCTGCCGCGTCGGGCGACGTTGCGATTGACTGGTCGTCGAACAGTTCCGCGATCATTGTCGAAGGAACGACGGCAAAGGTCGTGCCTTCCGCTGAAAAAGCGCAAAAGGTTACGCTTACGGCGACGTTGGCGAAAAACAAGACGACGGATACGAAAACGTTTGAAATCACCGTCGCGCAATCGGGCGACGATAGCGTTAATCTGGCAAAGAATGAGGCTATAGCGAAACTTGACGAGATCAATAACGACAATAATTTTTATAATACGGCGGAGTGGAGTAAAATCGAAGAAATTATCGCTCTGGCAAAAACCGACATTACCGAAGCCGCCGACGTTGCGA
>CAKQVV010000072.1 GCA_934277845.1 uncultured Clostridia bacterium | reverse complement strand
CTTAGCTGATTGATGAGATTAATTGCGTTCCGTTCTTTTGCGTCGTCAGCATACCGAAGTTTATCAAACTGGTTAGGGTTGATAAACGAATACGTACAGCACTCATACGCGCCGAAAGCATACAACTTATTCTTTATATCATCGATATTTTTCTGACGAACGGAAATACTTCCCGCCGACGGATGCGAGTATTTTAAAAGATCGGAAGTCAGCGCATCATACCCGTAGAAACGGATAATCTCTTCGGCAAGATCGGTATAGTTATCGATATCCTCGCGGAAAAGCGGCACCGAGCAAATCATATCCTTCCCTTTCGTTTCGACTCCGAATTCAAGCGACTTCAAAACGGAAGTCATCACGTCTTGCTTTATTTCGATACCGAACAAATCGTTGATTTTATCGACGTTGGTGCGGATAATTTTAACCTCGGGCGCAGGCGCGCCGTCTTCGGTTTTTAGCGCGGTGACTTTACCGGCTTTCAGTTTATGGAACAATGCGAGCGCACGTTCTCTGCCGAGTTCAACACTGCTGTAATCGACGCCCTTTTCGTAACGAGCCGACGAATCCGAACGAAGCCCCAGTGCGCGAGAAGTTCCGCGCACACTTTCTTTAGCAAATCTTGCAGCCTCCAAAAATACGGTTTTGGTTTCATTGTTAATTCCGCTGTATTCGCCGCCCATAACACCCGCAATAGCGAGAGGTTTGCTTTTATCCGCTATTACAAGCATCTTTTCTGTCAATTTATACTCTTTTCCATCCAGGGCAACTATTTTTTCGCCATTTTCAGCATGACGGACAACTATTTTTTCGTCGATTTGCGACAAGTCAAACGCATGAAGCGGTTGACCTGTTTCCATGAGAACGTAGTTGGTGATGTCAACGACATTGTTAACCGGACGAATGCCTGTCATACGCAGTCTGTCGCGCATCCACTTGGGGGACTTCTCTATCTTAATATCGGTAACGAGTCTGCCGGTATAAAGAGAACACACGGATTTTTCAAGGACTTCGGCGTGCGGTAAATCGGCAATTTTCGCATCATAAATCTTATACGACAACACCGGTCGTTTGGCCTTTTTACCGTATAGCGCAGCAATCTCTCTCGACAATCCGTAAACCGACTGACAATCGGCGCGATTAGCAGGAACGGAAATGTCAAGAACGTAATCGTTCAGTCCAAGTACATCTTTTATATCGGCTCCGAGTTCGGTGTCTTCGGGCAAAATCAAAATGCCGTTAACTTCTACGCCTTCAATAACGGTATCATCGATCATCAGTTCATTGCCCGAACAAAACATACCGTAACTCATGACGCCGCGAAGTTCGCTTGCCACGATATGCTTTCCGGACGGCAAATCCGAATTATCAAGCGCAACAGGTACTATATCGCCGACGTCGACGTTCGTTGCGGCAGTCACGATCGTGGTAATTTCGTTACCCATATCTACCGTGCAAATACGAAGTTTATCGGCAGAAAAATGCTTTTTCACGTCGATAATTTTACCGACTTTTACGTTATTTATGTTTTTACCGGTGTAGATTATTTCCTCAACTTCAAAACCGATGCCGAGAAGTTTATCCGACAACTCTTCCGGAGTTGCGTCTGTATTTACAAAATCTTTTAACCAACTAAGCGGTAATTTCATTTCGGATTCTCCTTTTAATTGAACTGTTTCAGGAAACGCAGGTCGTTTTCGAATTCAAGGCGCATATCGTTGATACCGTAACGAATTGTCGTAATACGGTCAAGTCCTATACCGAACGCAAAACCGGTGTACTCGTCGGGATCGATTCCGCAACCGAGCAAAACGTTGCGATTAACCATGCCGGCACCGAGAATTTCGATCCAGCCGGTTCCCTTACATACGCGGCAACCTTTTCCACCGCAATGCGGACATGACGCGTCCACTTCCACGCTGGGTTCGGTAAACGGAAAGTATGACGGACGGAATCTCGTTTCAGTCTTTTCGCCGAAGAAATACTGCGCGAACTTATCAAGTATACCTTTGAGATCACACATGGTAATGTGCTTGTCCACAACAAGACCTTCTATTTGATGAAATACGGGCGAATGAGTCGCGTCAACATCGTCTGAACGAAAGACTCTGCCGATGTTAATCATTTTAATAGGCGGTTTAGCCTTCTCCATTGCTCGAATTTGTCCCGCCGAAGTTTGCGTTCTCAACAAAATGTTCGGCGTAATATAGAAAGTGTCCTGCATATCGCGCGCCGGGTGATCGTCGGGCATGTTGAGCGCCTTGAAATTATAGTAATCCGTTTCAATTTCCGGACTGTCAAGCAACGTAAAGCCGAGCGAAGTAAAGAAATTTACAACTTCGTTGCGAACCAGCGTAATGGGATGCAGTCCGCCGAGTTTACGATCTTTTCCCTCGATAGAAATATCAATCTTTTCTTCTTCAAGTTTTCGGGCGAGTTCTTCCGCATAAAGCGTCCTGAACTTTTCGTCGAAAGCCGCTTCGAGTTTTACCCGCGCATCATTTACGAGTTTTCCTGCAAGCGGTCGATCTTCCGCCGGCAGGTCTTTCATCGTCCTGAGAATTCCGGTCAGTTCGCCGGATTTACCCAAAACCTCAACCTTAACCGAAGCAAGTTCTTTATTGTCACGCACGCTTGCGATTTTCGCTTTCGCACGAGCGACAATGTCGTTCAGTTTGTCTTTCATAGATCCTCCAAAAATAAAAACCCCGGGGACGAGTCCCGGGGCGTCTTTGTAACGCTGTACCACCCAAGTTCGCCGCGTTTATACGACGCGACCTTTGAAATCGATAACGGGATCACCCGGGCAAACCTATAAATAATTTTCGGTTTACCGACTCTGCGGTGAATATTCTCGGCGCGCACGTTCTTTCAGCAAGCGAACGTTCTCTGTCTTTTGCGTCTTGTCTTATGCCGCATAATATCGTCATTAATGCAATTTTAACACAATTCAAGCGCAAAAGCAAGCGTTTTAAGCGATTAAATCCATCATATCATCCATTGTCGTTGCGTTCAGATAAGTATCGGGAACTTTGCCGATGACTATGCTTTCGATAAGCAATACTTCGGCTTTGGAGTTCACTACGTTGTTTGCGCCCGGTATCACTATTTTTACGGTAGAATCCAGCGACAGATATATCTTATGTATCGTTTGGTTAATTCCGATTTCGGTAAACTCCGAACGGATTTTCGCTTCGACCGAGCCGACCGGAATAACAGCCACGTTGACAATCGGCCCTCTTCCGGATAAAAACGTAATACCTGACAAGGAACCGACGGGAATACTTAATCCGTCGGTTTTCATCTCCGAAAGATCGCTTTGAGTTTTTGCGACCGAACGTTGAACCACGTCGTTTATTCTCGATGAGTTTATTCTTATACTATTCACGTCACCGTTTGTGTCGTGACAATATTCGACCATATCCACAAACGACGGTTCTTCTTTCAATACCGACGAAACCGCATGACTTACGGTGCTCACGGTCAGTGCACGAACGTTTTCTGTTGCCACGGTTTTGACGATCGGCATTGCGACGAGTTTTATATAGACTATAACCGCAATGAACGCCAAAATAACCGACGATAATAATATCGCCGGTTTCTTTCGTTTTTTATTGTATTTGCAGTACTCGTCATATCCGCGCATACGGTATTATATGCGAAAGTGATCAAAATAGTGCGTTTTACTTTGATTTAGGCGAAAAACACAGCGTAACGAGATAACTTGCAACCACAGCCGCACCCACTCCGTAGGCTGTCCGAACCAGTCCGCCCGCAAACGCCCCCGGAAAACCATAAAGCCGGGCAAAATTTATCGAGCCTTTGGCAAGCGACGCTCCGAAACCGATTATCGGCACGCTGATACCGGCTTTTAGGTATTCGTATAAAAAATCATATATACCTACCGCTTCCAATGCGATTCCGCCAAGCAAAAATATAACGAGAATACGCGCCGGCGTAAGCCTTGTTTTAATAATAAGAATTTGCGCCAGCATACAAAAGAATCCGCCCGAACCGAACACTATCAGATACGTAAATAACTTTTCCCACCACATAACTCACCTCTCGATCACCACGCCGTGACTTATGCACGGTATTGTTTCGCCCTGATAGCAACTTTGAGTACTCATCAGCGCACCCGTAGCAAAATACGCAACCCGTTCGTATTCGCCGCTGATCAATCTGTCAAGCACAAGCGAATTTACAACCGACGCGCTGCAACCGCAACCGCTTCCGCCCTGATAACATTTTTGCGTCACGTCGTATATAAGCGCACCGCAGTCTTTATAGTTTTGTCCTAGTTCGTAGCCTTTTTCTCGCATTAAATCCCGCAGAATATCCGAACCAAGTTTACCTAGATCGCCCGTGACTATCAGATCGTAATCTTCGGGGACGGTTTCGGTATCATTGAAAAGCGCGACGAGCGAATCCATTGCGGCAGGTGCCATTGCCGCGCCCATGTTGTTGAGATCGTTCGTGCCGAAATCCACGACTCTGCCGAAAGTAGCGGAAACTATCTTAGGACCGTTTCCTGTTGCGGAAATAATACTTGCACCGGCAGCGGTGACCGTCCATTGCGCGTAAGGCGGTCGCTGGCACCCGTATTCCAACGGATAACGAAACTGCCTTTCCGCAGTCGCAAAATGACTTACCGTAGCGCACATTATATTTTCAAAATAACCGGCATTTATCATTGCGGCGCCAATGGCAAGGCTTTCGCTCATTGTCGAGCACGCGCTGTAAATCCCCATATACGGAATGCCCGTTTCGCGGGCAACATAACCGGAACTCGTAATCTGGTTCAATAAATCTCCCGCAATAAGCAGATCCAGATCTTTGACATTTATGCCACAGTCATCTGCCGCACCGCATATAGCCGCAGTCAAAAGATCGATTTCCGCTTTTTCAAAAGTTGTTTCATGCATTTTATCGTCATGAACTATTTTGTGAAAGAACTTCCCGAGCGGACCTTTACCTTCTTTCTCGCCTGCAACCGAATATCTCCCTACGATACGCGGCGCGTTTTCGAATGCAATAGTTTGTCGACTTTTTTGTAAAATCATCGGACGCGTTGACGAAACAAGCGGTGCATCTAAAATAAATTCGCAATTTTCACCTTTGTGCAAAGTTTTACTCATTACGCGCCGTACCTCCCGAAAAGAATCAGATGGGCGATACCTGCCACCGTAGACCAGACTATGCCGTTGACCACGACCGGACCAACGACGGAAAACATTTTTACACTGGTGCCGAATATCAATCCTTCGGTTTTAAATTCCATAGACGCGCTTGACATTGCGTTTGCAAAGCCGGTTATAGGCAAAAACGAACCGGCACCGCCGCGTCGTGCGATTACGTCGTAGAACCCCAGCCCGGTGAAAAGTATCGCTACTGCTATAATCGTCATAGATGTTATGTTGACAATCATGTCCTTCGGAAGCGACGGAAACACTAGCGCATAAAGATCGCCCACGATTTCGCCGATCATGCACGTAATGCCGCCGATCCAAAAACTGTTGAAAAGCGATTTGAACATCGAAGTCGACGGCGTAACGGCTTTTACGTAACGTTCGTAACGTTCGTTTCTCACTTGAATTTTTTCGTTATCTTGCATCTTTTACCTCCGGAGGTGTCGTCCGCACTTCGGTTTCGTCAATGTTTGCAGTACCGCACAACGGTACATCTTTCTTTTTTAGCATAATCGTTTCACCTCTTTGATAATATCCCGTTTAAGCAACGTTTTTATCCTTATAGCAATAAAAAAACGGCGATATGCAGTCGCCGTTTGGTATTAAAACTTATTTTCATATAGAATAACGTTATTTGAAATTCTCACGCAATTTTTCGATAATCTTTGTTTCCAGCCTTGAAACTTGTACTTGCGATACATTCAGTACTTTCGCTACTTCGCTTTGCGTCTTATCTTTATAATAGCGCATAAACACGATTTTCTTTTCACGCTCGTCCAGTTTCGCAATAGATTCTTTAATAAGCATTCTGTCAATCGTTTCATCTGTGCGATCGCCGTCGGTAAGTTTTTCAAATAGAGCCTGTCCCTGTTCGTCATCGCCTTTATCGTAAATCGACACAGGAATTTTTGAAGAATCCATAATGAACACGACTTCCTGCGGTTCTATGCCGAATTTAGCCGCAATTTCGTCAACCGACGGACTGCGCCCCTCTACGTTCTTTACTTCGTCTATAAAATACGCTATTTTACACGACATGGTTTTTGTCGTACGCGAAACTTTGATATAGCCGTCATCGCGAAGATAACGTTTGATTTCGCCCATAATCATGGGCACCGCGTAAGTTGAAAACCTTACGCCGAATCCGACAGAAAAGTTTTTAATTGCTTTTAATAGCCCTATGCAACCAAGTTGATATAGATCATCGTATTCCACTCCTTTATTTTTGTATCTTCTAAGTATACTTTTAATAAGCGGGGAATTATTTTCCACAAGCGCGGATTTTGCGGATTCGTTACCGTTTTGCGCTTTCAGTATCAATTCAAAAGTTTCGTTTTGTTCCAGCAAGTTACCGCACCGCCTTTCAGTTTTCGCCGAAAGTCTTGGACATTTTTACCGTTACACCGCCGCCTGGAGTTTCAAGCACCTGCATTTCGTCTGTAAATGATTCCATAATCGTAAATCCCATGCCGCTACGCTCCTGGTCCGGTTTGTCGGTAAAATACGGTTTTACGACTTCCGCGGGATTTTCGATACCCACACCGTGATCCTCGACTTCGATATGTAGAGTTCTCCCGTCAATTTCTGCACGCAGGATAATATCCCCGGTTATCCCTGCGTAAGCGTGTACTATGCAGTTTGTGACCGCTTCGGATACGACGGTTTTAATGTCGTCGATTTCGTCTATAGTCGGATTCAGTTCTACGCAAAACGCTGCGATTACGTTTCTCGCAAACGCTTCATTCTTACTATAAGACGGCAATATAAGTTCCATACGGTTTTCCATTTAAGCCTCCCGAAACTCAATTTTAGGCATGATTCCGTATAACCCGGAAAGCGCAAGTATTTTATCTATGGTTTTCGACGGATTTGCAATATAAATAGGTATGCCTGCTGTGCTTAACTTTTTATAACGCCCGAGCAATACTCCTATTCCGGTACTATCCATAAATTTCAGTTCTGACATTTCGATTACGACTTTTCTCATGTTATGCGACGCAAACGTTTCGTCGAGTTTATTGCGAACGTATACTGCCGAACGTTCGTCAAGTTCTCCGCAAAGTCCGACGTAAAGCGTTGTGCCTACCAGTTTACTTTCTACCACTTTTGTTCCTCCTTTTGTGTTATTTAGATTGTAACATTCCTGCATTAAAATATTTTGACGAACAATATCAAAAAATAATTTCGGTTGTCGAAATCATAATAATCATTTATATAAACAATTGTCCGTAAACATAAAAAAATAAGTTAAAAAATTTTTAATTTTTCTTTGCTTTTTCCTTGACAAATAAATCGCATTTGTAGTATTATAAACAAGTCAGCGCAAGATGGTTTCGGGGTGTAGCGCAGTTGGTAGCGCACGTGGTTTGGGACCATGGGGTCGGGAGTTCGAGTCTCTTCACCCCGACC
>CAKQVV010000071.1 GCA_934277845.1 uncultured Clostridia bacterium | reverse complement strand
GGTAGTGCGAACCTGCTTGTTTAAATACTTAAATTCGTTCGGAATTTGCGCTGCATAAATCGAGTTAATAAGCACAGACAAACTTCCGTTCATAGGATTCTTGAATCCTACACAAGTATCACTTCCGCTCGCCACAAGTCTGTGCTGTTGATTTTCGGTCGAACGCGCTCCTACGGCGGTATACGACAACAAATCATCACAATAAACCGTGTTCTCCGGATAAAGCATCTCGTCGGCAGCCGAAAGACCGCTCTCATGCATAACCCTGACGTACATGCGGCGTATCGCCAAAATTCCGGCTTGAATATCGGTGATTTTTTTATGCGGATCGGGACTGTGCAACATGCCCTTATATCCCTCTCCACGCGTTCTGGGCTTATTCGTGTAAATTCTCGGAACGATAAAGATCTTGCCTTTCACTTTATCGCTTAATTCTGCAAGCCGATTACAATAATCGCAAACCGAATCTTCGTTGTCTGCCGAGCAAGGACCTATTATCAAAAGTAAACGTTTGTCGCGTCCCGAAATAATGTCTTTAATTTCTCCGTCACGTTTTAACTTAATCTTTTTTGAGCGTTCGTCCAATCCGATAACCTTTCTGGCTTCGTCCGGACTGATTATCGTTCGTATTTCCTCAAACATAGTCAGTATCTCCGTAGTAAATCAATCGGCGGTTTTTGCAATCGCTCCGCGCAGTTCGTTTCTGTTGGTCTTGATCGTATCCAAAGTGTTCCGAAAAAAAGTTTCGGCATCGCGAAACATGCCGTCAAGATGTTCTTTTGTTTTCATCACAAGTTCGTCGCATTGACGGTATGCCTCGTCCAACACTTCCCGACCGCGTTTCTCGGCGCGCCTTACGATTTCAGCATTGTCGGTAAGCTGCCCCGCGCGCTCTTCTGCTTCTTTGATCACGTTTTGCGCAACGACATCGGCGTTTTCCAATATCCTGATCCTGTTCCTGGAAACAAGCTCGGCCTCTTCGATTGCCGACGGCAAAAGCGCTTTGATCTCATTCCACAACGACGCACATCGTGCCGGATCCGCTTTCTTGTTATACAGTCCGCTACGTCCGACGAGTTCTCCGTCCATCTCAGCAATAAGTTCATTAAGATCCATTTACCGCCTCCTATCTGATTTCTTCGGCAGCCTCCTCTTTAACGTACTTCGACACATCACCGCCCATCGCGATAATTTCTTTTACAAGCGACGACGAAACATACGAATAGTTTTCAGAAGCCATAAGATAGCATCCTTCGGCTTGCGGACACTGCGAACGATAGGCGTTAAACAGCATGCGTTCGTACTCGAAATCGGTTGCGTTTCTTAAACCGCGAACAAAAACTTCGATTCCGTTCTCCCGCATAAAATCGACCAGAAAGCCTTTGAACGGCACGACTACGACGTTTTTCAGCCCCGCAAGCGACAACTGCGCTATTCTTAAACGTTTCTTGATATTGAAATAACAAGATTTTGACGCGTTGCCGTCTGCGACCGCGACGTACAAAGTAGTAAACTGTCTTGCCGCACGTTCGGCAATTTCGTAGTGTCCCAAAGTGAACGGATCGAAAGTTCCCGCAAAAACTGCCTTATTATTCATTATGATTTATCTCCTTCGGATATACCCGTTTCATTTAACGTCAAAAACGATAAAATCGTATTCCCGCAAACCCGTCTGTCTTCGCCATACGTCTCAGTTGCGAAGTCGACATCCGCGGAATGTTCGATCACAAGAACACCGGTCGCCGAAAGTACGTTATATTTATCGATCGTTTCCATGATTGCGTTTTCGAGTCCCGCCGCATACGGCGGATCGGCAAATATAACATCGAAATGCTTGTCCTTTAGTTTTTTGAGCGCAAATGAAAAGTCAACGTTATATACTTCGTATTCATAGGGTTTTGCCCCGACGTGAGCGAGGTTTGTTTTGATGAGCGATATGCTGGCGGGATCTTTATCAATAAATACCGTTTTTGTCGCGCCTCTGCTCATCGCTTCAATACCGAGCGCTCCGCTTCCGCCGAACAAATCAAGTACCGTTACTTCGCCGCAAAGCCCTTTAGCCGCCAAAATATTAAACAACGTTTCCTTGATTCTGTCGGTAGTAGGACGCACGCGATTATCTCCCGGCGCAAATAATTTTTTCCCTTTGAATTTTCCGCTTATTACGCGCATTTCAGTATTCTCACAAACTGGTTTTCAATTGATTATCTTTGTGTAAAAAACCGTTACTATATTTTTTACGTCCTGTCGGCGAAAACGATTTATTATTCATAACTGCGTATTTCGTTAATCAGTTCGCTCGATCTCTTTTTGAGCGAATACACACCAACGAAATATCCTGCAACATATGCCAGCGAAACAGCAACGGTAAATATAGCGACAGCAACTACCGAATACCATGTTACCGTGCCGGTTTCATCCAGAACAATCAGTCCGGCACCCTGAAAAACGAGCGTAATCGGTATAAATATTATCAACATTATTCCTTGAAGCCATTTTGCCTTGGCTGCCACCGCGATAACGGTAAGGATAATCGCAGAGAACACAAACGGCGCAATCAGTACAAGCGATTTAAACGGATTGACGTTGTTTATTCTTTGAGTGTGAATATCGGACAGCGTTGTGCGGTTTTTTAGTTTATATTCTTTTTCGCCCGCGCTTTTCCCTTTTGTGAACTGCACGATACCGACCGGAATCGCAAAAACAATACCGAGAATAAGTTTTGCGACAGCCGGAATTTGCGGCATTATAAAGATAACACCGAAAATCGAAAAAATAACAGTAAACAAATACATGCTACCGCAATTAGCAAGCGCGTCTACTGCAAGATTGCGCGGTTTTAACGCTTGAACTTTACTTCCGTTGTTCGGCCCTTTCGGCGCAGAACTTCTTTTAGCCATTTATTGCCTCCTGAAAACCTTACTCTGTGTTACGATCGCGTCAAGCGCAACGTCATAATCTTCCGCTTCGAAATCGGTAGTCTTTTGTTCGTCAAATGCAACGCCGATTTTAACGGTCTCGCAATCCGTGAGAAATTTGTCGTAATATCCGCCGCCATAACCGAGCCTGTACAATTCGTCGTTAAATGCAAGCATCGGCACGACCGTAACGCCTACACAATATCGACCATCTGCGTTTACCGACAGAAGATCTGTTGCAAGCGGTTCACCATAGCGATAAACATTTCCGTGCTTGTCCGTATTAAACAGTCTGTCCGGCGAATCCAGTCTGACGGGAATCATTCTTTCGTCGTAAGTGTAAGGTACAAACACTTCGATTTTTCCGAATACATTACGTATAAGATCAATCGTGTCGGCCTCACTACCGAAAGAAACATAACAAAATAAAGTCTTTACATTTCTTTCGTATAGTAATTTTAACACCTTTTCTCTTATTTTGCAATTCTTTTCACTAAGGTTGGTTAAAGCGTTCCGAACCGTTTTTGCAATTTTTCTTAGATTTGCTTTATCTTTTGACATATTTCCTCTTGATCCTGCGTGAAATCATCGTTAATACTTCGTGTGGTATAGTATTATGTGTGATACAAATATCGTTCATTTGTAAACAATCGGCTAAAAGAAACGCTTTATCTCCGACTTTACATTGAACATCGCTTACGTCAATCATACAAACATCCATACACACCATACCTACTACCGGACAATATTTGCCGTTTACAATCAATCTATGCCCGTTTCTCCTCCAAAGACCATCTCCGTAACCAAGCCTTACCGTCGCTATTCTCATGTTTTTGTCGGCGGTAAAACTACCGTAACCGATATGCTCACCCTTTCGAACGTCGTTAAGTTGCAATACGTTGGAATAAATCGTCATAGCCGGTTGTACTCCATCATAACCATAACCATACATAGCCAGCCCCGGGCGAACAGCGTCCAACCTGTAAACCTCGGGCAAAATCAAACAATTACTTGCACAACAATGAAGCCTCTTGATCCGATCTCTTACCGGCAATACACAAGATAAAAATTTATTGAATTGTTCGGAACATGCCGACTTATCCTGCTCGTTATAAAAATGCGTAAAAACTCCTCTCACTTCTACTTCACAGTCGTTCGCAACGTTCATTATCCGATACAAATCACGAGGATCACACCCAAATCTGTTCATCCCGGTATTTATCGAAATGTGTACTTTTCTCGTCATCCCTTTTATTCTGCGGACGTCTTCAACAGCGGAGATGCTCGGAATAATATTTTCAGGAAGTTTAGTTCCGGATAATTCAGGACCCAAAATCAAAATGTTTTTTCCGATACCGCTTTCGGCGAGTTCCAACGCTTCAAAATCAGTCGCAACGGCAAATCCGTCCACAACATTTGCTATATATTTGGCAACGGGCACCGCCCCGTGTCCGTAAGCATCCGCCTTAACCACGGCATACACGTCGGTCTTAACACTCTTTTTAATGTACAAAGCATTATTTTTGATCGTTTTTAAATCGATTTCAGCAGTCAGCATTAGAAAAACCTCATTTATTCTTTAAGGCTTTATATGACTATAATGTTTCGCGCGTTACCGCTAAAATCGTCAACAATTAAAAAATCAATACTTATCCATAAACAAAACGTCAGGTTTCTTAAACGGGTATTGCCCCATAAAAAAACTTTTTGCCAAGTCCGATATGTCCACAGCGTCGTCGTTATTGTAGGATATTTTAGTTATCGCCCTGTCCTTCCCGGCAATATCGATCCGATACTTTCCGTTATTTTCGACAATAAGGTTATCACAAACCGAAATTTCATAAGAACCGATACCGTCCGAATATATCGGCAAACTTAAAAACGATTCAACATTTGCAACTCTCATTTGAGTATAAACAAGTTTTTTTAATTTAAAATCACAAAAAGACATACCCTTAAAAGCGTTTATCTTCTTGAATTTTCTCAAATCGTCAGTCGCGTATTTAGTGAGTTCGCCGTTATCGATCGCCGCATACGCAAAGGGAATTTCTCTGTCGTAAACCAACCATATGCTTTCATCGTCGACTGCAAGTTCGTCTATTAAATCGGAAAAATACCGTTCGTTTGCTGTTTCCTTGAACGTAAAAGCATCGGAGTATTTTTCATACAACGACATTAAAATCGGCACATCTTCGTAGTTCGCTTTAACTGTTTTATATTCAGAACCACCGTTTATCAGGCTTTTTCCGCAATAGGACGCATCTACAAAGCCGTACCTTTTATAATACTCAAAATTAAAAGGATTTAGCAAAACAAACGGATCTTTTCTGACGTAAATCTTTTCGATAGCGGTTTTCATAACTTCCGCAACTATACCGCGCCCGCGAAGTTCCGATAACGTACCTACAGCACTCAAATAATCAAGCGTAATATTTTCACCGAAAACCGATGCATTTTTCGACACAAGATAACCTGCGCTAACGATTTTTCCGTCACGGCATGCAACGACAATATCATCATCAGACGCCGACGAAATAAAGTAGTTTGCATAATCGTCGCTATCGTAAGGAAACGCGTCCTTATACAAAGAAAAAAGTTCACGCCTGTCAATCAATATTTTTTACCTCGACAAAATATTTTTCTGCCAAAAATCGCGGGATATACGACAATTTTGCTTGTCTTAATCCATCAATACCCATGTCTTCCTGACGATTTACGAGCGCTCCGTCTGGGAAATACCTTTCGGCAGCCATTTGGTTAAGAGCCTGATACACACCAACGTAATTTACGTCGCCTTTTTCAAAAATCGTGTGAATAATTCCGTTGCTCTCTATTGACGAAACCGAAAAACCTATGCACTTCCCATCAACTTTAAGCAAACCTATCTTTAAATCCAACGTGCTTTTATAACGTAACGCACGTATTACGGCAGCCCGTTCCATGTTTGTCGCCGAGGATCTGTCTGCGGTTTCGAGCCATAAATCGCACAGGCTCATAACAATATCGTAGTCAGCATCGGAATAATCGACAAACTCGTAATCATAAGTTTCTTTGAATCTGTTTACAAAGTTACGTTTCGAATGATAGGATTTTCCTTTGAGGTATTTGAGATCGTCGCTTCCGTAAATATAATCGTAATCGTTTCTACTCGTCCCAACAAAATATTTGCCGCTATCGAACAGATTTGCCTGCTCGCGAGTAAGCCCCCTGAAATAATACCTTATGCCGGACAAATCGCAATATTCGCCGACTGACTTTGCGGCAGCGATAAAATCGCCTTCGGTTCCGACATACGGCGGCATAAAGACATTTCTTCCGAACACTTTATTGTATAAATAAAGCGCGTTATCATCTTCCGCGATTTGCATAGAATCATATACGTTCCATAAAAACACTGTGGCAAAATTATATTCCCATCCCACGTTTTGATCGACTAGTTTTGATCGAAATCTATCGGCGTCGTCGATCTTCAACGTTTTAAATCCCAGCATGCAATAAAAAACCTCAATATCTTAAATAACTGTCAAAAGCATTTATAATGTGTTCGACACGCTTATCTTCCGTATAAACTTCGATTACGTCGAAACGCACGGCATTATCGTACAAACGAAACTTTTTAATATACTGACTCGCGACTTCGTTAATTTTTCTGCGTTTTCTGTAATTGACTGCATCTGCGCCGTATCCGTGATTCTCGTTAAGTCTTGTTTTAACTTCTACAAAAACCAGGTAGCCTTCACCCGCAGCGATAATATCGATTTCGCCCAGTTCGGTGCGATAATTACGATCTATGATTTCATATCCGAGTCCTTTCAGGTACTCTGTCGCAATGTTTTCGCCGACGTCGCCGCGCATTTTGGTAGTAAACATACCTATACCTCCACGAAGTGTCCGATAAACGTTCTTCTATGCTCCGGGCAAGGCCCGTATTTTTTAAGTGCCGCAATATGTTCAGCCGTTCCGTATCCCTTATTTTTAGCAAAACCATATTCGGGATACTTCTCGTCAAGTCCTCGCATTATTCTGTCACGCGTAACTTTGGCAAGTATAGAAGCCGCCGCAATATTGTAACTTGTAGCATCTCCTTTAACGATCGAACGTGTATTGTATGGAACTTCTAGTTTTACCGCGTCTATAAGCGTCAATTCCGGCTTCGGATTGATTTTGTCAAGACACTCGCTCATGGCAAGTTTAGTTGCCCGCAAAATGTTTATTTCGTCTATCGTTTCCGCGGAAACTATACTAATACTGTAATGCGATCTTTCTCTAATTGCGTCAAAAAGTTTTTCACGATTTTTTTCGGAAACTTTTTTACTGTCGTTTATTTTATCTATCATTTCGTCAAGCGGCATAATGCAACACGCCACAACCACAGGTCCCGCCAGCGGACCTCTTCCCGCCTCGTCTATCCCGGCAAGTGACGCAATTCCTACAGACTTGTCAAATTTAAATAAATCTTCCGTCATTCGTGGCCTCCGTTATCCGCCCCCGTTTCGTCGAGGGTAAGTTTCCCCATCCTTCCTTTACGAAAATCATCGATAATTGCGACCGCCGCCCGATCGATATCACAAACGCCGCCTTTAAGTATAAAACCGCGACATTTTGCAACCTGTTCGAGATTATATTCGTCGGATTCGTTCGGAACAAAACCATACCTGTCGCTTATAATAGCGGGATTTATCGTATATACTTCTTTGATAAAATTACACGCAAGTTCGTTGATGTCAACCACTTCATCTTTTATGCTGCCGATGTACGCAAGATGTCTTGCCGTCTTTTGTCCGGCAAGTTTCGGATAAAGTGTCCCCGGAGTATCTAGAAC
>CAKQVV010000070.1 GCA_934277845.1 uncultured Clostridia bacterium | reverse complement strand
AAGCGCGGGGTGCGTGTCGTTTATGTGGATAGCGACCTTGTCGGCGAGGTTGTCGAGCGTGTCGTAATGCTTGAGGTGATCTTTGATTATCGATTGCAGGCTCGCGCTGACAAGAAAATATTGCTGCGAAAGGCGCAGTTGTTTGCCCTCGAAGTGCTCGTCCGAAGGGTACAAAACTTTGCTGATAAGTTCCGCTTCGTTGTCGCCGCGCATAGCCTTGAAGTAGTCGCCCTGCGTAAACGATTTCATGTCGAACGACGCGGGAGCGGAAGCGCGCCACAACCTAAGAACGCTGACGCCCTTGTTTTCATAGCCGCTGACCATGACGTCGTAAGGCACCGCTTCGACGAGGCTGGCGTCGTCGTGACGGATTTTCAGCGTACCGTCCGACCAGTCCTCGACGACGTGCCCGCCGAGTTTGACCGTGAAACTTTTGTCGGAACGCGGCATCATCCACACTTCGCCGCTGTCCAGCCAGATGTCGGGCAGTTCGACCTGCGTATTCTCCACTATCTTTTGTTTGAAAAGTCCGTACTCATAGCGAATGGAAAAACCCATCGCAGGATAATCCTCGGTCGCGAGCGCGTCCAGAAAACAAGCCGCCAGCCTGCCCAAGCCACCGTTACCCAGTCCCGCGTCCGCTTCGAGTTCGTAAAGATCGTTAAGGTTTCTTCCGAACGATTTTACAGCCGACTCGAACTGCTTTGTAAGTCCGAGGTTGTAGATATTGTTTCGCATCGACCGCCCGAGCAGAAACTCCATGCACAGGTAGTACACGCGTTTCGCACCCTCGCGGTTGGCTTCGGTATTGAAACGTTGTTTTTTGAGAAGCAGCATGTCTCGGATAACGAGCGCGACCGCCTTGTAAAGTTGCATGTCGGTCGCCGCCGCCGGCGATGTCGCGAAATATTTGTCGAGTTTTTCGATTACCAGTTCTTTAATTTTTGCCGTAGTGTATTCCATAAAGTTCTCCGTGAAAGCCGAGCAAAAGAAGTATTATTCAAGCACTTCGGCATAGTAAGCGTCGTAATCTTTCGCGCTCTTGTTCCAGCTGAAATCGCTCTCCATATCTCTGAGGCGCAGCCCGTTCCAGATATCTTTGTAATCGCGGTAAAGCCCGACCGCGCGATCGACCGCATAGCCGAGCGCACCCGCGTCGTACTCGGCAAACCCGAAACCGGTGCCCACCGTTCCGTCGCCGCAATCGGTCACGGAATCTTTAAGTCCGCCGGTAAGTCTTACGATCGGCACGGTACCGTAACGCATCGCTATCATTTGCGACAGTCCGCAGGGTTCGGACTTCGAGGGCATCAGGAAAATGTCCGCGCCGGCATAGATCTTCTGCGCCATGTCCTTGTTGAACGCGATGATCGCGCGCACGCGGTTGCCGTACACGTTCTGCATGTGACGGAAGAAGTTTTCGTGATCGGCATCGCCGGTACCCAGCACCACGAACTGCACGTCGTGCTGCATGATTCCGTTGAACGCCGAGCGCACGATGTCAAGCCCCTTGTGCGAAGCAAGACGGGTGATCATCGCGATCATCGGTACGTTCTCGTCCGCAGGCAGGTTGAGCATGCGCTGAAGTCCGAGTTTGTTTTCCTTTTTGTTCTCGGCGGCGGTTTTTGCGTCGTAATTCTTAAACAGCGAACTGCTGGTCGCGGGATCATAGGTCGCGACGTCGATACCGTTCAGGATTCCTTTGAGTTTGTAGGCGTTCTTTAAGAGCACGCCCTCCAGTCCGTGCGCATACTCCGCGCTCATGATTTCGCCGGCGTAGGAATTGCTGACCGTAGACACGCTGTCGCTGTAATCGATGGCGGCTTTCATGAGGTTGATGCAGCCGTGATACTCGACGGACATGTATTCCCTTCTCGGGATGCCGAACAGATCCTCGATGACGTCGCTCGAGAACTGTCCCTGATATTCTATATTATGAATGGTGAAGATCGTTTTGATGCCGGAGAGTCCCTCGCGATACTGATAAAACAGTTTGTAATACACGGGAACGAGCGCGGTATGCCAGTCGTTGCAGTGCAAAATGTCCGGCTTGTAGTCGAGATACGGCAAGAGTTCGAGCACGGCACGCGAGAAGAACGCGAAACGCTCGCCGTCGTCGCCATAACCGTAAAGTCCCGATCTCTTGAAGTAGTATTCGTTGTCGACGAACATGAATTTCACGCCGTCGTGAACGAGCGTAAACAAGCCGCAGTACTGATTGCGCCAGGCGAGCGGCACGTTGATCGAGCGCACGAACGTCATCTTTTCGCGATACTCGGCAGGTACGCTTTCGTAAAGCGGAATAATTACTTCCGCTTCTACATCGCCCAGTTTATTGAGCGACGAAGGAAGAGATCCCACGACTTCGCCCAGTCCGCCCGTGCCTGCAAACGGCCATGCTTCGCTGGCAACGAAAAGCACGCGTTTTTTCTTCGCGGTTTCCTTGACTTCGGCCTTTTCCGCTTTGGGTTTTCTGCCGCGTTTCGCCTTGGGCTTAGCCGCCGTTTCGGTCACGGGATAGACTTCCTGCGCCGCCGGTGTAAGCGCGGTCTTTTCCTCGTTTTTCGCGGCTGCGGCGGTCTTTGCCACAACGCCCTGTTTTTTCACCGCCGGCGCGGTCTGTTTTTTGACTGCGGGCGCGGCGGTTTTCCTGACGACGGGTTTGCCTTCCGCTTTGACGGTCGCTTCGCCTTTTTTCCTGACGGCAACCTTTGCCGCGGGTTTTACGGCGGGCACGGCGGCGGTTTCGCTGCCGGTCGTCTTTTTCGCACGCGATTTAACTTTACTGTCAGCCATATTCTTAAAACTCCTTTGAAAATTTATTTCTTGATTCGGTCCGGGACGCGCCCCGGAAAATTCGGTCGGAACAAAGCGGCGACAAAGATGCCGTAAAAAACGAGAATTCGCGCCGTCGAAAAAACGATGATTCTCCCCGACGGCGCGATTCTGCGCTGATTACCTGATTTTCTCTACACTATGGTGTTTCTCGGCAAGAAGTACGGACGGGTTTCGTGTCCGCTGAGCGTTCTGTTTTCGAGAACGTGCGAGAACTTATCCGCGATCACGCAGTTTACCGTGCTGCCGGACGCCACGGTGACGTTGTTGAAGAGTATCGAACCCTTGACGCGCGCGCCCTTTGAAACGTGCACGCCGCGGAAAAGAATGGAGTTTTCCACTTCGCCCTCGATGACACAGCCGTCGGCAACGAGCGAATTTTTGACGCTTCCGCTCTCTTCGATCCTGCACGGCGCGCTGTCGCGGACTTTGGTGTAGATCGCGCCGCCGTCGCGGAAAACTTCGTCGCGGATATTCTTGTCGAGAAGTTCCATCGAATGCTTGTAGTAATTCGCCATGGTGTCTATGCTCGCAAAATATCCTTTGTACTCATAGCCGTAGATATTATACTCGGTCGCACCCTTGATGAGAACGTCGCGGGAGAAACTCCTGTAGCCGAGTTCCTCGGCGTTGTCGATGATCGAGAGAAGGAATTTCCGGTTGATGATGAGAATGTTCGTAAATGCGTTGATCACGCCGCTTTGCTTGGGTCTGGTGACGACTTTTCGCACCCTGCCGCCGCTGTCCACCTCGACGGAAGTGCGCACCTTTTCGTCGCACGTTCCAAGTTCTTTCTTGCGATAGATGACGGTAATGTCGGCGTGCTTTTCGACGTGGTAGTTAATCGCCTCGGAAAAATCGATGTTGCACACGTTGTCGCAGTCGGACATAAGGACGTAGGTTTCGGTCGCCTCGCGAAGATAATACGCGATATTCGAGATCGCCTCGAAGCGCGACGAATACACCGTCGAACTCTCTCTGCCGTATGGCGGCAAAATCACCAGACCGCCGTTCTTTCTCGACAGATCCCAACTTTTGCCGCTGCCGACGTGTTCCATCAGCGACTGATAATTGTACTTGGTGATTACGCCCACGTTGTAAATGCCGCTGTTGACCATGTTCGAGAGAACGAAGTCGATAAGGCGGTACCTGCCGGCGTAAGGAACCGACGCCAGCGTTCTCGACGCAGTGAGTTCGCTCACTTCTTTGTCGTGAATGTTGGAAAATACTATTCCCAGAGTTTTCATTATTCTTCCCCTTGCCTACTTGTTTTCTACTATTTCGCCCGAAGCGATTTTTGTGCCGCCGGCTACCCCGATTCCCCGTCCGATAAGCGCGATATGGTTTTTATCGCTGTGCTCGTCGCCAATCGTGACGCCGTCGCCCACGGTGACCGACTCGTCGATCATGCCGTAATCGACCGTCACGTTCTCGCCGATTTTTGCGCCGCGCATTACCACGCTATTGCGGATCACGCTGCCTTTGCCGATCGTGACGTCCTCGGAAATCACGCTGTTTATCACCGTGCCGTTTATTTCGCAACCGGCGGTGAATATCGAGTTGACTACGTTTCCGTCCGCGCCGACGTAAGAGGGCGGCAACGGCTCGTTGCGCGAATAGATCTTCATGTCGGGATCGTTGAGATCGATCGCCGGGCGACGCCCCAGAAGATCCATGTTCGCTTCCCACAGCGAAGTCACGGTACCCACGTCTTTCCAGTACCCGGAGAACTCGTAAGCGTACATTTTTCTGCCGTGTTTCAGCATGTACGGAATAATGTTCTTGCCGAAATCGTTTTGCGAATCCTTGTCCGCTTCGTCGCGTCTCAGTTCTTCCACCAGCACGTCTTTTTTGAATATGTAAACGCCCATGGACGCGTGCAGACTCTTCGGTTTTTTCGGTTTTTCTTCAAAGTCGGTGATGCGCTTTGTTTCGTCATAACTCATGATGCCGAAACGCGGCGCTTCCTCCGGCGTGACGTCGATGACGGCGATCGTGCAGTCCGCCCCGGAGAGAATATGCTCGGTCAGCATCTTCGAATAGTCCATTTTATAGATATGATCGCCGCTGAGAATCAGCACGTCGTCGCTGTCGTACTTGTCGAGAAAGTGCAGATTCTGATAAATCGCGTTCGCGGTGCCCTTGTACCACTCGCCGCCCGCCTTTGCCTGATAGGGAGAAAGCGTGTGCACGCCGCCGTTCTTGCGGTCGAGATCCCACGGCTCGCCGCTGCCGATATATTCGTTGAGTATCAGCGGCTCGTACTGCGTCAGCACGCCCACCGTATCGATATTCGAGTTGGCACAGTTGGACAGCGTAAAGTCGATTATGCGGTACTTCGAGCCGAACGAAACCGCAGGCTTTGCTATGCCCGCCGTCAGCGCGTAGAGTCTGGTTCCCTGCCCGCCGGCAAGCAACATCGCGACGCATTTTTTCCTTTTCATTTCTTATTCCCCCTGCTGTAATTCTTCTTGACGAGATAGACGCCCGACATAGGCTTTATATCCATTATAAGGCTGTGCGTAAACCCGTGCGACGGTACGTTTTCCGCGCGGTATTTTCTCGGCTCGCGGTTAAATCCGTTTATATCCGAGGCGAGTTTGACGGTATAGGTGCCCTTGTCCGCCCCGAAACGGTAATCTCTGTATTCCACGGGCGAGAAGTTTATCGCCGCCAGCACGATATTGCCCTTAAGATCGCTGCGCTCGTACACGATCACGTTCTGATTGCGGTCGTCGACAACGTGCCAGCGGAAGCCGTCAAGGCTGCCGTCGCGCTGCCACAGCGGCGCGTTCAGTCTGTAAAAGGAGTTGAGCGCGCGCACGAATTCCAGCGTTTCGGCATGGCGCGGATAGTCGAGAAGCAGCCAGTCGAGTTGCTGCTTGTAGTTCCACTCGATGAACTGCGCAAACTCGCAACCCATAAACAACAGTTTTTTTCCGGGGTGCGCGTACATGTTCATGAGAAAGTTCCTCAGCCCCGCAAACTTCATGTCGTAGTCGCCCGGCATCTTGTTCACCAGCGAGCACTTGCCGTGCACCACTTCGTCGTGGGAAATCGGCAATATGTAATTTTCGCTGAACGCATAGGTGATCGAAAAAGTGAGATTGTTGTGTTTGCCGCCGCGGAACAGCGGATCTGTCCTGGCATAGTCGAGCGTGTCGTTCATCCAACCCATGTTCCACTTGAAGTTGAATCCTAAGCCCCCGTCCGAAACGGGCTTGGTCACGAGCGGCCACGCGGTGGATTCTTCCGCGATCATCAGCGCGTGCGGATGACGGGCGAAAACCGCCGTGTTCAGTTTTTGAAGAAAAGCAACGGCTTCTTCGTTTTCCCTGCCGCCGAAACGATTCGGCGACCATTCGCCGTTCTTTCTGCCGTAATCGAGATAGAGCATACTCGCAACGGCGTCGACGCGCAGTCCGTCCACTTTGTATAGATCAAACCACATCATCGCGTTGCTGCAAAGGAAAGTCTGAACTTCGCCTCTGCCGTAATCGAAACAGCACGTTCCCCACTCTTTGTGTTCGCGGCGCAGCGGATCTTTGGGTTCGTACAGCGGCTGACCGTCGAACTCGGCAAGACCGTTTTCGTTCTTCGGGAAATGTCCCGGCACCCAGTCGATGATTATTCCTATATTATTCTTATGCAGTTTCCCGACGAGATAGGCAAAGTCCGCGGGCGTGCCGTAACGCGAAGTGGGCGCAAAATAACCCGTGACCTGATATCCCCACGAGCCGTCGAACGGATATTCCGCCGCCCCCATCAGTTCGAGATGAGTATAACGCATCTTTTTAAGGTACGGCACGATCTCGTCGGCAAACTTGCGGTACGAGTAAGTGTTGCCGTCGGGGTATCTTCTCCACGAGCCTATGTGCGCCTCATAGATATTCACGGGCGACGCGTAGATGTTCTTTTCCGCCAGTTTTTCGCGGTACTCCTCGTCGCATACCTTAATCGCCGACAGCGGAAAAACCTTGCTGTTCGTGTTCTCGTGCGTTTCCGAGTGAAGCGCGTAGGGATCGGATTTATAAATCACCCTGCCGTCGGCGGTCGTAATTCTGAATTTATAGCCGTCAAAGCGTCTTACGCCCTTGATTTTCGTTTCCCACACGCCGCCCGGGGTTCGTTTCATCGCGGTGCCGTCCCAGTCGTTGAAATCGCCGATGACCTCCACTGCGGCAGCGGAGGGTGCAAAAGTCCTTATGATCGCGGTGCCTGCGTCCTCGTCGAAAACGCAACCGAAATATTTGTACGCGTCGTACAGTTCGCCTTCGTGAAACTTCTTCTCTAGATCTTCGTTCATCGGGAAAAATATACCTCTTTCAACTTCGGTAGTCACAATGCGGCTCTCTTTTTCCATATTATACTATATTTCCGCGCATAAATCAATATAATTTCGGAAATTTACCGAAGTTTTATAAATCAGGCGTAAAAAAACGGAAAATCACTCGCCGGCGCAATCCTGAAATTCGGGTAAAAACGGAAAATCGAAGCCCGAAAACGGCTTTTCGGGCGAAAGATGACGGGATTTTCGGAAAATCGAAGCCGAAATTTCCGAAAATCGCGATAAAATCGTTGACAACGCGGAAAAATTGTATTATAATTCAAACAACATTTCGGCAAAGACGCCGTAGGAAACAAAAACCTACGGCGTCTTATCGTTAAAATCCGATTAAACTTTTTTCAAGGAGATACATTATTATGAGTAACGTTCCTGAATTATTCGGCAGTCTGGTGTTCAGCGACTCGGTAATGAAGCGTTCGCTTCCCAAAGAAACATATCGCTCGTTCCGCGCGCTCGTCGACGCAGGCAAGCCGCTCACGCCCGAGGTTGCAAACGTCGTGGCGCACGAAATGAAAGAATGGGCGATCGGCAAGGGTGCCACCCACTACACCCACTGGTTCCAGCCGATGACCGGAATCACCGCCGAAAAACACGACAGTTTCATAAATCCCACGGGCGACGGCACCGTCATCATGAGTTTTTCCGGCAAGGAACTCATAAAGGGCGAACCCGACGCGTCCAGTTTCCCCAACGGCGGCTTGCGCTCGACGTTCGAGGCGCGCGGTTACACCGCATGGGATCCGACATGCGACGCGTTCATAAAGGACGGCACGCTGTGCATACCCACCGCGTTCTGCTCCTACTCGGGACAGATCCTCGACAAGAAAACGCCGCTCCTCCGCTCCACAAAGGTTCTTTCCGATCAGGCGGTAAGG
>CAKQVV010000069.1 GCA_934277845.1 uncultured Clostridia bacterium | reverse complement strand
CTGCTGATCGGTCCCGCGATCTGGGGACAATTCGGCTGGTGGTCGCCCGTCAACCCCGGTGCGGAAGAAAAAATCTTCCTGAAAGGCATCGCGGAGATCGGCGTTGTGCTGATTTTGTTTTCGGCGGGGCTGGAAACCGACGTCAAAGAACTCAAGCGTTCGGGGCTGAAAGCCACGCTTATCGCGCTCGGCGGAGTACTTGTGCCGGTTGTGGGCGGATTTCTTCTCGCCGTACCGTTCCTCGGCGGTTTTTCCGCGCTGAAAGCGGACAAAACGCTGATGCTCGACGCGGTGTTTATCGGCGTCATACTGGCGGCTACCAGCGTGGGCATTACGGTGGAAACGCTGAAAGAAATGGGGAAACTCAAAGGCAAAGTCGGCACCGTGATCTTGTCGGCGGCGATCATCGACGACGTGATCGGCATAGTCGTACTATCCATCGCGATCGGGTTCCGCGATTCGTCGGTCAATCCCTTGTGGACGATTCTGATGACCGTGCTGTTCTTCGTTGCGGCGATCGGCGTGGGCATACTTCTCAATATCGGGTTCAAGTGGCTCGTAAAGCGTTATCCGCACAACCGCAGAGTGCCGATTTTCGGACTCGTCGTGTGTTTTGTGTACGCGTATTGCGCCGAAAAAGTATTCGGAATCGCGGACATTACAGGCGCGTACGTAGCCGGCATACTTCTCTCGAACCTTAAAGAAACGCATTATATCGACCGCAAAGTCGACATCAATTCGTACATGATGTTCGCGCCCGTGTTCTTCGCAAATATCGGCATAAACGCGAACTTTTCGGGCTTCAACGTCACCGTTTTTCTCTTCGGGCTGGCGTTTGTCGCCGTCGGTATAGCGGGTAAAATCATCGGTTGCGGCGGCGTGGCGAAACTGTGCCGATATTCGTGGCGGGAATCCGCGCAGATCGGCGTGGGCATGATCGCCCGCGGCGAAGTCGCGCTCGTCGTGTGCAACAAGGGGCACGAGGCAGGGCTTTTCAACGGCGTTGCGGTGGGCGATCCCGTCGTCGCCGTCATTATGCTGGTGATTATATCGTCGCTGCTTTGTCCGATTTTCCTTAAACTCGCGTTCAAGGGCGAGCCGCCGTCACTCATGGGCGGAATGCCCGAGGACGTTTCCGGCGAAACCGTCCGGACAGCCGAAGCCGTTGCCGCCGCCGAAAGCGGCGCAGACGTTAACGCGGTCGCGGGAGCGGAGCCGGCGGCGCAAGGCGAGTAATAAATCAATAAGATAAATATTAGTAGTGTGCGGATAAAAATAATTGACTTTATAACAGCCTTCCCCCTCGGGGGAAGGTGTTTTATCATAAGCATAGCGGTTGATAAAACGGATGAGGGGAAATGAAATTGACGTTCGTTTTTTATTGCTTTGTAAACTTAAAATGCTGATTTTACGTTTTCATCCCTTTGATTTTATCCCCAAATAATTGACTTAACACGCGAATTTTGGTATTATTGACGTATGAGAAAACCGAGCGGAAAGATAATAGTCGTCACGGGCGGCACGAGCGGCATCGGCAAGCATATCGCGGAGCGATTTTCAGCCGATAATACCGTCGTGGTGCTGGCTCGTCGCTGCGAAACGGAAGGCAACTTTATTCGTTGCGACGTGGGCGTGGAAGCCGACGTGGTTGCGGCGTTCGACCTTGTCCGGTCGCGCTTCGGCAAGGTGGATATTCTGATAAACAACGCGGGCTACGGCGTGTCGGGCGCGGTGGAACTTCTCTCGGACGAAGAGGTCAGCCGCATTTTCGAGGTCAACTTCATGGGAGTGTTCCGTTGCGTCAAGTACGCTTTGCCGCTGATGAGCGCGGGCGCGAAGATAGTCAACATCTCGTCGGCATGCGCGATCTTCCCGCTGCCGTTCCGCTCGATGTACTGCGCCTCGAAAGCCGCCGTCAGCATGCTCAGCCATTCGCTGAGAGAAGAAGTCAAGCCCTACGGCATCGACGTCACCGCGATTTGTCCCGGCGATATAAGGACGGAGTTTACCAAAAACCGCGTCAAGAACTTTACGACCAACGAGCGATACGGCGAGCGCATCAGAAAAGCCGACGACCATATTTCCGCGCGCGAGCACAAGCGCATGAGCGTGGACTACGCGTGCGGCAAGATCGAAAAGATCATCGCGAAAAAGCGTTACAAGCCGTTCTATCTAGTGGGCGGAAAGTACAAGGCGTTGTATGCGGCATACCGTATTTTCCCGCTTAGCGTCATTCTGAATGCTACGGGCAGGATTTTCGCCCCGAAAGAGAAGAATAAGAGCAAAAACAGTAAGTAAATTTTTATCGGAGATACATTCATGGAAAACGTAATCGTACTTGACTTCGGCGGACAATATAATCAGCTCATCGCCCGCAGAGTGAGAGAATTCAACGTGTACTGCGAACTTTTGCCGTACACCACGCCGCTCGAAAAAATCCTCGAAAAGAAGCCCATCGGCATCATTTTCACCGGCGGTCCCGCCAGCGTGTTCGAGGAGAACGCTCCCACGGTAGAGAAAGCGATGCTCGAAGCGGGTATCCCGATTCTCGGCATCTGCTACGGCTGCCAGCTGATGGCGCACCTGTCCGGCGGTAAAGTTGGCGTAGGTCCCCGCGAGTACGGCAAACAGATCATGACGGTGAAAGATTCGCCGCTCTTTAAGGATATTCCGACCGATTCGCAGTGCTGGATGAGTCACACCTGCTACGTCGAGGAAGTCCCGGCAGGCTTCGCCGTCACCGCGACCACCGCAACTTGTCCGGTAGCCGCCATGGCTAATCCCGAAAAAAACCTTTACGGCGTGCAGTTCCATCCGGAAGTCATGCACACGACGTTCGGAAACGCTGTGCTTAAAAACTTCCTTTACGAAATCTGCCACGCAAAAGGCGAGTGGACGATGGCGAACTTCGCCGAAACCACGATTGCAAAACTCAAAGCGAAAATCGGTGACAAGAAAGTGCTGTGCGCGCTCTCGGGCGGCGTCGATTCCGCCGTCGCGGCTACGCTTATTCACAAGGCTTGCCCTAATCTCGTCTGCATCTTCGTCGATCACGGACTTTTGAGAAAATACGAAGCGGACGAAGTGGTACGCGTTTTCCGCGACGAGCAGGGCATGAACCTCATAAAAGTCGACGCGTCCGGGCGTTTCCTCGACCTTCTCGCGGGCGTAACCGAGCCGGAGAAAAAACGCAAGATCATCGGCGGCGAGTTTATCCGCGTGTTCGAGGAAGAGGCAAAGAAGATCGGCGCGGTCGACTACCTCGTTCAGGGCACGATTTATCCCGACGTCATCGAGAGCGGACTGGGAGCGAGCGCGAAAATCAAGAGTCACCACAACGTCGGCGGACTTCCTTCCGTCGTCGACTTCAAGGAAATCGTCGAGCCGCTGCGCGACCTGTTCAAGGACGAAGTGCGCAAGTGCGGATTCGAGATCGGACTTCCGGCGTCCATCGTCATGCGTCAGCCGTTTCCGGGGCCCGGACTCGGTATCAGAATCATGGGCGATGTCACCGCCGAAAAAGTCGCGATTTTGCAGGACGCGGATTATATTTTCCGCGACGAGATCGCAAAGGCGGGACTCGAGGGAGACATCTGGCAGTACTTCGCGGTGCTTACCGGCACGCGCACCGTGGGCGTTATGGGCGACGAACGCACCTACGACTATACGCTCGCGCTCCGCGGCGTTACCAGCGTGGACGGCATGACCGCCGACTGGGCGAGAATCCCGTTCGACGTGCTGGAAAAGATTTCCACCCGTATCGTCAACGAAGTCAAGCACGTCAACCGCATCGTCTATGACATTACGTCCAAGCCGCCGGCAACCATCGAGTGGGAATAAACCGCGGAATCCGGCCTTGAAAACGACGCATGCGAACGTGTTGATATGCGAATATGCGCATACGCAGGGTTGAGAGACCGAAAAATCAAAAACAGGGGAACGTTGTCCGTTTTTTTTCGGACGCATACGGGCGACGCGACGCTTGCGCCGTCCGTTTTTATATCGGAAAAGGAGAGAAAAATGGCGAAACTTTACTATCAGGGGCACGGCAGTTTCCGCATTACGGCGGATAACGGCAAAGTCATGTACGTCGATCCGTTTATGGGCGACGGCTACTACAAGCCCGCCGACCTCGTACTGATAACTCACGAGCATTACGATCACAACGATTTAAGCAAAATCACGCCCGCAAAAGGTTGCGAAGTTTTCCGCGGCAGGGACATGACCGACGGCAAGCGTTACGACAGCGGCGAGAAAGACGGGTTCGCTTTCCGCGCCGTGCCGGCGTGCAACCGTAATCACAAAATCACCGAGTGCGTCGGGTTTATTATCGAAGTCGACGGCGTGAAAATCTATGCCGCGGGCGATACTTCCGCGACCGATTATATGCGCTCGCTCGCCGCCGAAAGGCTCGATTACGCGCTTTTGCCCACCGACGGCATTTATAATATGGACGCGGAAGAGGCTTCCGCTTGCGCCGCCGTGATAAAGGCGAAACGCTCGATACCTGTCCACACCAAGCCAGACACACCCTTTGACGAAACGGTCGCCGCGCGTTTCCACGCCGACGGCAAACTCGTCATTCGTCCCGGCGAAGAAATAAGGCTGTAAGCGTTACGGTCGGGTTGTGCCAAAAGGATAATTATTCGCTCGATGCGGGGGATTCCACGTATAACCGCGAGCCGTTACAATTCGGCTTGCGGTTACGCTCTGAATGACGAAGCAGAACGGAAAGGTTTGTTACTATTTTAAAACCTAACGAGAAGCCGGCGTGTTTAACGTGTCATTCAGAGGAGCCGCAACATTGTCCTGTTACGAAAGGACGATGTCGCGGCGACGTGGAATCCCATACTGTGAGAGTCGTATTTATCTTTATTATTTTGCTTTACAATCGCCGGAACCGACTGTATAATCATTATATAATATAGAAACACGGAGGAAAAATCATGGACGCAAAAGTAGCGGAACTTATCAACGAACAAATCAACAAGGAGTTTTACTCGGCATATCTGTACCTCGACTTTGCCAACTATTTCGAGAGAAGGGGTTTGCAGGGTTTTGCGCACTGGTACGAAGTGCAGGCGCAGGAGGAGCGCGACCATGCCATGCTTATGTACCGCTTTCTTCTGAACAACGACCAAAAAGTGACTTTCGGTGCGATCGCTTCGCCCGACAAGAAACTTTTCGCCGACATCGACGTGCTGAAAGAGGGACTCGAACACGAGCGTTACGTCACTTCGCTCATCAACGATATTTATGCCGAAGCGTACGCCACCCGCGACTTCCGCACCATGCAGTTCCTCGACTGGTTCGTGAAAGAGCAGGGCGAAGAAGAGAAAAACGCCGGCGACCTTATCACCAAAATGGAACTGTTCGGCTCGGACGCGAAAGGACTTTACATGCTCGACAACGAACTCAAAGCCCGTGTATACGCCGCTCCGTCGCTCGTTCTGTAAAATTTCGCCGCATAATACAAAAACTCGCCCGTAAAAACGCGGCGACGAAACAAACTATAAAAGCATAGAAGAAGGGGAATAACGATGAGAAAGTATTTCAGAACGCTGCTTGCGATTCTGATGGCGGGTCTGATGTCCGTGGCAATGACAGCGTGCGGAGAGATTGCCGCCGATAAAGAGAAAGATAAGGGCGATCCGGCGCCTGAAAAAGAAAGCAATATAACGTTTACCGTAAGTCCCGAAACGGTTGTGCTCGGAAAGTGGGAAACGGTAGATCTCAACGTTTTGTTGACCGTCGACGGCAACCCGATCAATATAACGAAGATAGAGTTTTCCTCGAACGATCGGAATATCGCTAGGGTAAATTCGGACGGCAAAATTACCGGCGTATCTTACGGTACTACTAAGATCGTTGCTCGCTACGAGAACGAAACGAGAGAAGTTACGGTAACGGTAGAACCCGAAAAGGTAGCGAAACTCACCGAAGAAAACATCGATATGCTTCTCGGTACCGAAAAACAATTAACCGCGCACGTGTACAGCGGCGGCGAGATAGTCGCGTCGGCAAAAGTCGAGTGGAGCTCGTCGGATAATAGCGTTGCAACCGTTTCCGAAGGGCTTGTGAAGGCTGTCGGCAAGGGCAAAGCGAAGATATTCGTAAAATACGGCGATTCCACGGATACCGCGATCGTCAACGTCGTGGAAGAAACGAACGCCGATAACGTAAATTCGTTCAACGAAGAATATATAAATATTTTCGGTCGCCATTACAAGTCCGGCAATCGATTGAAATTGCACCACGCGGCTAACGCGATCGAGGTCGGAATAATAGGCACTTCGCTCGGCGTAAACGTCGGTACTACCGGCACGAGTTATATGCGCGTTTGGGTTGACGGCGTGGAGAACGAGGACAGAATCAAAGTCGTCGGCACGGAAAACAACCGGTACGTCGTTGCGGACGGCTTGGAATACGGCTATCACCGCGTGCGCATCGTCAAAGCCACGGAAATGCAAAACGCCGTTTGGACGGTGTCGTCGTTTACGGCAGACAAGTTCGCCACCGTACCGGAAAAGTCCGATATGAAAATCGAATTTATCGGCGATTCCATTACGGCGGGTTACGGATCGCTCGGGCCTCAAGGCGCCGCTTGGAGCGTTGATAATTCCGACAGCACGAGATCGTACGCCTATCTTACGGCGCATAAATTAAACGCCGATTACTCGGTCGTGGCTTGGAGCGGAATTTGCGTAAAAGCTAACGTTTGGGTAAGCGACAAGAATATGCTTACGCTTTATCCGAAACTTGCAGATGGTCAAGGCGCTTACGCTTTCGATTTTCGCCCCGACGTGGTCGTGCTGAATCTCGGAACAAACGACGCCACTAATTTGAAGTCGGATTTTGCAGGGCCCGGGTACGGCGAGCAATTTCCCGCCGACTACAAAACGATGTTGACGTTGATAAGAGAAAAGAACCCTGACGCTCATATTGTTTGTTTGTACGGAATGATGGGTACCGACAGCGTAATAGACGGCGGCATCAAAACGGCAATAAAAGAACTCAACGATCCCGATATCGTTTACAATCCGATCGCAATCGTTAAAAACGCGGACGGTGCGAACGGTCACCCCGGCGCGACTGCTCAGAATTCTTGGGCGACCGCTTTGGCAAACTATATAAGCAAATTATAAAAGACTATAACGAAAGTTGAAAAAAAACGAAACTCGCCCGTAAAAACGCGGCGAGTTTTTGTATTTTTTAATATAATTACAGAATTAACAGCCGCGGTTTTTGCGGTTTAATCGTTAAACAGTTCGTTCACGTCGACTTTGAGCACCCCGGCAATCGCACGGACTTCTTTATCCGTTGCGATGCGTATCTGACCTTCGAGTTTCGAGTAACTCGTCGGGTTGACGTCCAGACCGAAAAGTTGTAATTTCGCTATAAAATCTTTTTGCAAAATTCCTTGCGATTTTCTCAATCGCTCGGCGTTTTTTCCTATTATATTGCAATTGCCGTAGTTTTTCTTTCTTGTTTTCATATTTCCGTCACCATTATTCTTTTACGGAATTATATCATCGTATACGCTTGACATAATTCCGAAACGGAATTATAATAATAACAAAGATATTTCTATGAAAGGAGCGGAGGGAAAATTATGTATTGTGAAAATTGTGGCGCGAATATCGACGAGTCGAAAGATTTACCTAAATTTTGTCCGAATTGCGGTGCGCAGATCGTTAAAAGCAGTGACGGAACGGTAAGTGCGGTCGATAAACAAAAGACGGTGCCGGTCGTCATTACCAATGTGTCGGAAGTCAAAGCGAGTACTAACGGTTATGCTATTATCGGGCTGATAATGGCGCTGATTTACCCGCTCGCATTGTTGGGGTTGATATTCGGAATAGTCGGACTGCGCAATTCTAAAAAGATAAACAGCGGAGCCGGACTGTCTATAGCGGCTATTACAATATCTTCGATATGGATTTTTGCTATTATAATGTGTATTATTCTTATGTTGGCAGTGCGGGCGTAAAAATAAAGTCAAAGGGTAATTCAACGATTAGAAGCGGAACGGCGGTTGTCGTTCCGTTTTCGGTTATGCGTATTGTGCGTAACCGTCCTGAAAATATCATTTTAAATTTTTTAAATTTTTTATTTAAAAACTCTTGACAAGCCATATATGATTGTGATATTATGTATAGGCTGTCGACCGAAAGGTGACGGCAAACGGAAGTAAATAAAGACTGATTTGGTCAAGTATGTTTCGGACATACCGCTGGCATGAGAGAGTTTACAAATGGACGAAAAAGTCACGGACGCGGCAACGCAAATGTAAATTCGATTGTGCTTTTTTTATTACTTTCGGTACGCACATTGACAACTGCATATAAAAGAAGAAAAGACACAGATAATATTAAACGAGTAAAGAGAAAAGGTATGTATC
>CAKQVV010000068.1 GCA_934277845.1 uncultured Clostridia bacterium | reverse complement strand
ATTACATTCTGGACGAAAAACCCGACTGCGTAATCAACATTATCGACGCAACCAACCTCGAACGCAACTTGTATCTGACCACGCAGATCATGGAAATCGACGTCCCGATGATTATCGCGCTCAACATGATGGACGCGGTAGAGAAGAACGGCGACAAGATTGACGAGAAAGAACTCGAAAAACGTCTCGGTATTCCCGTTGTCAAGATTTCCGCGCTCAAACAAACGGGGCTTAAAGAACTCATGGACAAGGCGTATGCCGAGAGCGGAGTAAAACGCACCGGCGTCAGCGTCCTTGCCGACACCTCGGTTTCGCACCTTATTAACGACGTGAGAATCGCGCTGAAAGGGCAGAACGTCGACAACCCGTTGTTCCACGCGATAAAACTCGTCGAGGGCGACGAAATAGAAGTGGGTATGCACAAAGAAACCGTGCACATGGTCAACGAATTCAAGGAAACTTTTTCCGACGATACGTTCGGCACCGATTTCGAAGCGCTGGTCGCCGACGCAAGATACAAATACATTTCCAAGCACTTTGCGATCGTTATGCAGCGCAAGGATAACGACAAATTCAAGATGAGCAAGTCCGACAAAGCGGATAAAGTACTTACCCACAAGGTTTGGGGTATTCCTATCTTCATCGTAATCCTGTTCGGTATCTTCCACCTGACTTTCGGCGAAGACCTTCTGTACCTCGGCGCAATCTTCGGTCTCCCGACGCTTGACGAACTCGGATTCGACGGCGACAACTTCGGCGTAAGACTGCTTGCTTGTATTTACGACGGCGGAGTAATGTCACCCGGCGTATTCATAAACAATCTATGGAACGACATAATAGTCGGCTCGCTGTTCGATCTTCTCAAAAACGGCATATCGGCTATCGGCATGGCACCCTGGGCCGAAGGTCTTATCAACGACGGTATCATCGAAGGTATCGGCGCGGTGCTTTCCTTCCTGCCCCCGATCCTCGTTCTGTTCCTGTTCTTCTCGATCCTCGAAGACAGCGGCTACATGGCTCGTATCGCGTTCATTCTCGACAGAATGTTCCGCAAGTTCGGTCTTTCCGGCAGAGCGTTCCTGCCCATGATCATGGGCTTCGGTTGCTCCGTCCCCGCAATGATCAACACCCGTACGCTTGCCGACGAGAAAGAACGCACCGCGACAATCCGTGTCATTCCGTTCTTTTCCTGCGGCGCGAAACTCCCGATTCTTACCGCCGTTGCAGGCGCGCTCGTCGCCTCGTTCGGCGTAGGCAATGCGGACGTCATCACGTTCGCTATGTACCTTCTCGGCATCGTGACCGCGATTCTGGCGGTGCTGCTGATGCGCTCGACTACTCTTAAGGGTGAAACGCCTCCGTTCATTATGGAACTCCCAGCTTATCACATGCCGCAGTTCAAGAACCTCATGGCGCACCTTTGGGACAAGACCAAGCACTTCGTAAAGAAAGCGTTTACCATCATTTTCGCTTCGACCATCGTTATCTGGGTGCTTTGCCACTTCACGTTCGACTGGAAGTTGCTTGCCGACGAGGACATCAACCAGAGTATCCTTGCCAACATCGCTAAGCTCGTGCAGCCCTTGTTCACGCCTCTCGGCTTCGGCAGCCAGATCGGAACCTACGGCTGGGTATTTGCACTCGCGGCAGTGTCCGGACTTATCGCGAAAGAGAACGTCATTTCGACCTTTGCGATCCTTGCCGCTTGCCTCGTGAAAATCGCCGGACTCGGCTTTGACCTCGACGCAATCGACGCAGACGAAAGCGGCGTTATGGCAGTACAGGCAATGATACAGGCAACCGGCATCACCGGTCCCGCGCTGATCGCGTTCATCGCGTTCAACATGACCACGATCCCGTGCTTCGCCGCCGTCGCGACTGCGAAAGCGGAACTTCAGAACAAGACTCGCTATATCTGGACGCTCCTGTTCTGGCTCGCTTCGTCCTACATCGTCGGCACGATGATCTACACGATCGGTTCGTGGTGGTGGACCTGCTTCATCTGGGCGGCTCTCATCGCTGCGGTAGTTGCGTTTATCGTTCTGCGTAACAGAAGAGTAGTAAAGAAGGCGTAAAACTATGGGAATTCCGGAAATCGTACTTATCGTAGTTTGTGCGGCGGTCGTAGCGGGAGTATTTATCGCATGGCTTATCCGTAAGAAACAGGGTAAATGCGGATGTGACTGCGGCGGAGATTGCGCACATTGCAACATGTGCGTCCGTGCCGCCGAAGAAGCAAAACGCAAAACCGAAACCGAAAAAAATATTTCGGAAAGCCGTGAAACTTCCGATAACGGTTCCGACCGTAAAGCCGACTAAAAATCAATAAACGTCAGAACGCTTCTTGCTTTTGCAAGAGGCGTTTTTGTTATGTTTTACAATGTACTATTAAAATCACGTGCAGTTTCCGTCTTACAATGTCATTCAGAGCAAATGCGTAAGCATTTGCGTGGAATCCCCGTCATGGAGCGAGTAATCAGCCTGATAAAAAGGTCAAAAACGTTCTTACCGCGGGAGATTCCACGTCGTAAGGCATAACCTCTTGATGGTCGAGGTTATGCCTTACTCCTCTGAATGACGATTAACTACGTAAAGGTTTCGTTCTATTTTAATTCTGACGTTTCCTTTACGTCCTATCACATCATCCTGAGCGCGTAGCGCGTGAAGATCCCATACTGAAAACAATTAACTGTCATTATAAAATGAAACGAGTAATTTTCATTTTATATCGTCATTCAGAGCAAATGCGTCAGCATTTGCGTGGAATCCCCGACATGGAACGACTAAATTATCCTTATTATCTTTTTGCAAATCACCGTTTTCCCGCAATTTCCGCGACGGCACGGAGAAAGAAATCGACTTCGCGCAACGTGTTGTCGTAACCGAGCGACACGCGCACCGCGCCGCGCCCGAGCGTGCCGAGATAGCGGTGGGCAAGCGGCGCGCAATGCAGCCCCGCCCGCACGCAGATATCGTATTCGGACGACAGAATATCCGCGACTTCGCCGGAGTCGTAATCGCCGGTATTGAAAGCGGTAATTCCGCTCAACGCGTTCTCCGGCGAAAGTATTTCGACGCCGTCAATTCTTTTCAGTCCGCGCCGTAATCGCAGCGACAATTCATTTACGATCTCGCGATCCTTGCGTTTGTCGCGTTCGCACCTGCCGATTGCGGCGCAGAGTCCCGCAATCGCGGGAGTGGGGAGAGTACCGGTTTCAAATCCGTCGGGAAAGTCCGCAGGCTGACTCAATTCGTCCGAAGAAGTTCCCGTGCCGCCGTAACGAACGGGATGAAGCACGGCTTTTGCCCGGTTGCCGACCAGTAAAACGCCCACGCCTTGCGGAGCATGCAATCCCTTGTGCGGAGCGATTGTCAGCATGTCGATATTCATTTCGTCCATGTCGACGTCGACGTATCCGCCGCTTTGAGCCCCGTCGGTCAGAAACAGCACGTTACGGCGTCGGCACACTCTGCCGATTTCGGTAACGGGCGCAATCGCTCCGGTCACGTTTGAAACGTGATTGACAACGACAAGGTAAGTATCGGGACGTATGGCGCGTTCGATCGCCCCGGCAGTCACCGCGCCGGTATCGCAGGGATTGACTACCGTGAATGAAACTTCGCCGCGCGATTTAAGCGCGTACAGCGGCCGCAAAACGCTGTTGTGTTCGAGTGCGGTCGTCACTATATGCCCGCGCCTCGCCGTGCCGAGGATCGCAAGATTAAGCGCGCCCGTGCAATTGTCGGTAAATATTACTCCGTCGTCGCCGTTCAGTCCGAAAAACTCCGCGCATTTTCGTCTTGCCGAACTTACGAGCGCCGCTCCTCGCATGGCGGCGGCGTGACCGCTTCGACCGGGATTAGCCGAAATATAACGCAGTGCGTTTGCGACCGCGCACACGACTTCGCGCGGCTTGAATATCGTGCTTGCGGAATTATCGAAGTAAATCATCGTAAATCACACCGCCTTTACAAGAGTAATATACTATATTATACGAACCCAACGTAACAAAATTGCAAAGGAAGGTCGATATGATTTACTTGATTTTCGCTTTCAGATCCCGGACGCAGTCAATAAAGTTCAGCGGCGAATTGCGAAACGCCGGCGTAAACAACGTGCTCATCAGCACGCCGCGCGAAGTATCGGTAGGATGCGGCTTGTCGGTCAGAATCGACGAAAGCGCAATAGGAGCGGCGACGGCAAAACTTCACGCGCTCGATTTCAACACCTTTATAGGTGCGTTCAGAATAACGCACGCAGGTCACGAAAAATATGTAGAAAGACTGTTTGTCTGACGGTTTTTCGGATTGCATGATAACAGCCGATCCGTCAAGCCCGATTTTACTTTGATTTTACGAAAAATAACTTTACATTTCGCCGCGGCTTGTGTTACAATATCCGAAAGAGATTGAGAGCAATCGGAGGGAATCATGACCGAAACTCACGGACTGAAACTTAACGTGCCGCGTACGGTACTTGTGGGACTGGCATTTTTCACTATTTGTATGTTCTGGCAAGTCTATGACAGCCTTATGCCGTTGTTTTTGAAAGACTTTGATTTCGGCGCGACTCTGCGCGGCGTGATCATGGCGCTCGATAACGTACTTGCGGTGGTACTGTTGCCGTTTATGGGCATCTGGTCGGATCGTTTCCCCATGAAACTTCGCAACAAAGTAGGACGGCGCATGCCGTTCATCGTGTGCGGATCGGTGCTTGCCGCCTGCACGTTTATGCTCGTAAACTTCGCGCATAACTCGCGCAATCTCGCGCTTATGCTGGCGGCAACGGCGTTCGTGCTCGTTTTTATGTGCCTGTATCGTTCGCCCGCGGTCGCGCTCATGCCCGACGTTACGCCAAAACCCATTCGCAGCAATGCAAACGCGATAATCAACCTTATGGGTACTATCGGCGGCGTGATCACTTTGATTCTCATGCAGTTTTTACTCAAAACCGAAGCCGATCCCGCGACCGGCGAACTCTATATCGTCGGTAATAACTGGGCACTCGTGTCGATCATCAGCGGACTTATGATAATCGCCGCCGTCGTGATGATTCTGAAAGTCCGCGAAAACCGCTTTGCCGAGGAAAGCCGCAAGATTATGGCGAAACTCGAAGTCGCGGATGACGAAGAAGAGAACCCGAAAGAAAAGCAATCGATGAAAAAAGTACTCGGTACGCTCACTCGTCCGCAGTTAAAAAGCCTTATTTTTATATTGTTATCGGTATTTTTGTGGTACATGGCGTATAACGCGCTCACCACGCATTTCTCTGCATTCTCGCTGTCGGTGCTTAAAGCGAAATTCACGCTTCCGCTGTTGGTAGCCAACGCCGCGGCGTTCGTCATGTTCCTGCCCGCCGTCAAAATCGGCAAAAAACTCGGCCGCAAAAAGACCGTCATGCTGGGCGTGTCCATGATGATTGCGGGACTTGTGTTTGCGTCGGTGTTCCTGCTTGCGGGGGCGAGCGCAAACGTAATCAAAGTAATAATGTACCCCACGTTCGTGCTCGTCGGCGGCGGCTGGGCGACCATCAACGTCCACTCGTATATTATGTGCGTAGAACTCAGCGACGAAAGCACCACCGGCACATATACCGGACTGTACTATGCTTTTTCCATGACCGCGCAAATCATCACGCCCATACTTGCGGGACTTGTCATGGACTATATTTCCGTCATCGGACTTGTTCCGTATTCGCTCGTGTTCGCTTGTCTTGCGCTCGTGACTATGGTTTTTGTGCGCCACGGCAACGCCAAGGACGCGGATCACGTGGGCGGCAACGGCGAAAACGGCGATAAAGAGAAATGCGAAGAGGAACTCTCCGAAGTGGAAATCTCGGAATACAGCGAGACCGAGGCGCTCAACGCCGCTTTATTCGACGAAAGCAGCGAAGCAGCCGACGATCTGAGAGAAAACGGATAAAAATCCCACAAAAAACCGTAAAGTCGCCGAAAACGGGTGACAAAACCTTTCCGTGTATGCTATACTAAATCAGTATATCGCGATTTCGCGAGCGAAGGAAAGAGTCGTATAAATGCCCGAAACGGATAAAATCTTTTCTATACTCGACGAAACGTTCCCGAACGCGCAATGTGAACTTGACTTCGGGAGCGTTTTTGAACTGCTTGTCGCCGTAATACTCAGCGCGCAATGCACCGATCGCCGCGTGAACGTCGTCACGAAAGATCTTTTCAGGATCGCGTCCACGCCCGAAGAGTTTGCGGCAATGGATCCCGCCGACCTCGAAAAAGAGATATACAGTTGCGGATTCTATCGCAACAAGGCAAAAAATATCATTGCCGCATCCAAAGCGATCGTAGCCGGCGGCGGCAAAGTTCCCGATACGTTCGACGGGCTTCTCGCGCTTCCGGGCGTTGGCAGAAAAACCGCGAACGTAGTGTTCGACGTGGGCTTCGGCGGCGACGGAATTCCCGTCGACACGCACGTTTTCAGGACGTCGAACCGTCTCGGCATCGCACCCGGCAAAACACCGCGCGAAGTCGAGGAAAATTTACTCAGAATTATTCCCGAGGGCAAACGTAACCGCGTCCATCACCTGTTGATATTCCTGGGACGATACCGCTGCAAAGCGATTTCGCCTGGTTGCGACGATTGTCCGCTTAACCGATACTGCAAATACTTTCACGACAAGCGAGGAAACCGGAATGAATAAGATATTGAAAAAACGCACGCTCGCACCCAGAGTAGTCGAATACGTTATCGACGCGCCCAAAGTGGCAAAACACGCTCACCCCGGACAATTCGTCATTTTAAGAGTAGACGAAGAAGGCGAACGCATACCGTTCACTATTTGCGATTACGACCGCGAAAACGGTACCGTGACGATACTGGTGCAGGAAGTCGGGTATTCGACCGCCTGCCTTGCGCTTGTGCCCGAGGGCGGCTTTATCGCCGATTTCGTGGGACCGCTCGGCAAGCCTACCGACCTTACCGAATATAAGAATATCGTGCTTGTCGGAGGAGGTATCGGCAGCGCGGTTATTTATCCGCAGGCAAAACGTCTTGCCGCGACCGGCAATCCCGCGACCGTTATCGTGGGCGCGAGAAACAAAGAACTCATCATGTACGAGGACGAATTCCGCAAAGCCGCGAAAGATCTTAAAATCGCGACCGACGACGGCAGTTACGGAGTAAAAGGTTTCGTCACCGATGTTCTGAAAGGAATTCTCGAAAATAGCGAAGCGGACTGCGTAATGGCGGTAGGTCCCATGCCCATGATGCGTGCGGTGTCGAACTTAACTCGCGAGTACGGCGTCAAAACCGTCGTCAGCATGAACCCGCTCATGGTTGACGGCACCGGCATGTGCGGCTGTTGCAGAGTTACAGTCGGCGGCAAAACCCGTTATGCCTGCGTCGACGGTCCCGAATTTGACGGTCACGAGATCGACTGGGCGGAAGCCATGACCAGACTTACCGCGTACAAACAACAAGAAAAAGAGCATCTGTGCAGACTTACCGGAGAGAAGAGATAATATGGCTATCGAGAAAAAACAAAGAAACGCTATTCCCGAACAGGAACCTTCTGTTCGTGCCCGCAATTTCGACGAAGTGGCTATCGGTTTTACGGCGGATCTTGCCCGCGACGAAGCCTCGAGATGCCTCGGTTGCAAAAATGCGCCGTGCATGAAAGGTTGCCCCGTCGGCGTCCGTATCCCGGAGTTTCTCGCGCTTGTAAAGCAAGGCGAGTTTGAAAAAGCGGGCGAGGTAATCAAGTCCACCAACAGCCTGCCGTCCGTGTGCGGCAGGGTTTGTCCGCAGGAAGAACAGTGCGAAAAGAACTGCGTCCGGGCGAAGATCGACGGGGCAGTGTCTATCGGCGGCGTAGAAAGGTTTGTCGGCGACTTTATGCTCACCGTGCCGTCGAAAGCGCGCGATATAACGCCGGCAGGCAAGCGTGCGGCGGTCGTGGGCAGCGGACCGAGCGGACTGACCTGCGCGGCGCAACTCGCGGCGCACGGCGTGGAAGTCACCGTTTTCGAGGCGTTTCACAAGACCGGCGGCGTACTCGTGTACGGTATTCCCGAGTTCAGACTTCCGAAAAAACTCGTCGAAGCCGAAGCCAACAAACTCAAAGACCTCGGCGTAAAGTTCGAACTCGATACCGTAGTCGGTAAAACGATTACGATCGACGAACTCATGGAAGAATACGACGCGGTGTTTATCGGCAGCGGCGCGGGACTTCCCATGTTCATGGGTGTGCCGGGTGAAAATCTCAACGGCGTGTTTTCCGCAAACGAGTATCTGACGCGCGTCAACCTGATGGGCGCGTATAACGCGGATGCGATAACCCCCGTTCAGCGCGGCAAAAACGTGGTCGTGGTGGGCGCGGGCAACGTTGCCATGGACGCGGCGCGCACCGCACTCAGAATGGGCGCGGAGTCCGTCACCGTGGTCTATCGCCGCAGCAGAGAAGAAATGCCTGCGAGAAAGGAAGAGATCCGCCACGCCGAGCAGGAAGGCGTAAAGTTTGCGTTCCTTACAAACCCCGTTCGCTTCGACGGCGAA
>CAKQVV010000067.1 GCA_934277845.1 uncultured Clostridia bacterium | reverse complement strand
CCTTTCTTTTAGAAGAAATAAACTTATATTTTCATAACTAAATGTTTGTGAAATTATAGTATTATTATATACTAAACAACACTTTTAGTCAATCATACCGAGCGAATTACCGAAATATCCGAAGAAAAATTCATATACTTATGAATACATAACATAAATCGTCGTTTTTGATGCGATATGGTCGAAAACAACATCAAAAACCGCAGTTTTACAATAAAAATTTAAGTATCTGCAATATATATAATTTTGAAATTAAAATAAGTGTATTTTATGTTATTTTGATATAAATAACATGGTTTTTTCAGTTTTGATCAAACAGTAAAAATATAGTTTTGAAATATGTATTTTTGCAAAAACGGCCGCTCAGACGCGTTGAGACAGAATTTTGCAGCAATCAAATGCGTTTGACGAAGAAAAAAACGTCGATTTCGGCATATTTTAGTTATGTTATCATACCCGTTTTAGTCTGTTCGGGTTCGGTTATGATTTTCAACTCTTACTCCGCGATTTTTTGCAAAAGCCGATATTTGGCAAAACCAAAGCCGGACAAAAAACTTATCAAATCGTATAATAAAAAACTGCCTTCAAAGTCGGAGCCGCAACAAAAAAATAAATTAAACCGCCTACGCGCATCGGTTTAACTCCGGTTCCTCGGGAATTTGAACGGTTCAGGTCTGTTTTTTCTCAAGCAAGCGATAAATTTCTCAAGCGCATATTGAAAATCCGGCAAAACATCGTGAAAAACTTCATGACACCATACGAAAATGCTCGTTTTTGCCGAAACGATGACACTTCACCCACGCATTCACCAGATTTTTATCCGAAAACTCGATTTTGAACATAAAAAACTTGTGAAAGGTCAAATTTCCGATTTCACAAAACTTGATTTTAGTTATTAAATTATAACAAAACACAGTTATATTTTTATAACTTTATAATTATGTTTTTATAACTTTATTTTTGCTTTATGCTGTATATCGTTTTTGTTTCAAGTAACGAAATTTCTCGCAATTCTATCAAAAATCAATGTTTCATAAATATACTTTTGCGATTTATCAAAAATATGCCGGCACCGCTATTACATAAGCGAATTTCAAGTGAAAAGTCGCCGCCGGATAAAGTGTGTCGGATCTAATTTATCGGCAAGCAAAGTTCAAGTCGGCGCTCGGATATCCGGGCTCGTTTGTGCCAGCGGATACGCAACAAATCAGGTCTTTTGTCATCGCGCACGAAACCGTAGTCGTCAATTCCGGCATACACCGCGCGCGTAAAATCGTCCAGCATACGCATGGGAAAATCGCGGCATACGGAAGCAAAAACGGCATATTTTCCGCCGACTTCGATCCGTTCGAATTTACTTGCAATCGGCTCGATTTCACTCTCTCCGATCTCGTATTCTTCACCGTTTTTCAGTCGGGTTTTCATTGCCGTCGCATCGATTTTATTCTTCTCGGGCACGACCGCAAGCCGATAGTCATAACCGTCCGCATCGAAGTCGCGCAAAACTTCCCACCAGTCGACGTCGTCCTCGCGCCGCAAGAGCCGCAGCGCGTCCTGCTCCCGTCGCGTGGACAGACAAAAAGTCTCGTCCCGATCGAGCCGATCATCGATTTTACCGTCAATACGACCACCGAAACCAACCAAAATCATACCGTCAAAACGTTTTATTTCATAGTCCAAGCGTCGTTTTTCCGGTGCATGACTCCACGCCGAAATATACCGATATTTACCGGTCACGCGACACTCGGTCGGCGAAAATCCGTGAAACTTTCCGAACGCTTTGGTGAAACTTTCGGGTGCGGAGTAGCCGCAATCATAAGCAATTCCCGCCACCGACGCCGCTCCGCCGGCAAGCAGCTTGCCCGCTTCCGACAGCCGCCTGACGCGCACGTATCCGGCAAGAGTAAACCCCGTCGATGCCGCAAAAATTCTCGCCACGCTGTCTTTGCCGTAATGCACGGCTCGCGCGACCTCGTCGTAATCGATCTCGCCGAACAATTCGTTTTCAAGATAATCCACCACGGTTTTTAAAACCATAACTCTCACCGTCCCGTAAAAACACAAATCGCAACAAAGCCAAAATCTTGCTCCCGTATAAAGTCCGATAACAATTCCGCGTCGTATTCTCTAAACATATTATATCACAAACCGCGCTTTTCGTCCTGTCTTTTTCCGGCAAGTTTCGACAATACTTTCCGCCGCGGAACATACGGGAAACCGTAAGCATTTTAGTTGTGTCATTTGTTTCAGAAATATACTTTTACTGTTTATCGGCTTTTTCTTGACGATCGGCGAAAACAACGCAATCCCGGCATTCCGATCCATCCGGCTTTATAGTTTAACGACCTGATTTATCCTGTTATGGACGATAATCGCTTTTTACTTGCAAATGCATAAAATTTACGATATAATGTTAATAAAACATACGTTTCTCGTTCTCGTCCGTTTGTTATTTATGCTCCGGCACGAAATAAGAAACGTATCGATTTTACACCGAAGGAAAGGAGAATACGATGAAAGAGTGTCTCAAATGCGGAGCGGCGGTCCCGGACGACGGCGTTTTTTGCCCGGTTTGCGGATCGCGCGCCGACGGAAAGCAGGATTGCCCGAACTGCGGCAGACTTATCGACGAAGGCGCGGTTTACTGTACCTATTGCGGAGAACGTACCGACGGCAAGAAGAAATGCCCGAACTGCGGCGAACTTGCCGACGGCGATTTTTGTCCGAAGTGCGGCGCACAAATAATCAATCGCTCCGCGCGGAATACCGCAACGCCGGCAACTGCGGGAACGCAAAACAAAAGAATCTGCCCGGATGAGCACGACGAATTCCGCGGGAAAGCCGTGCCGCCGCTTTCTCTGTACCAAAAAATCGCAAACATAGTTTCGCCCGCGCTGATGCTGACTGCGGTGCTCACGGCGTTTATCTGCAGTTTTTTCGTGGGCGCAAAACTTAACGCGACAAGCGGCGGAAGTCTGCCGGCGACGTATTCGGTCGGCGAAAACATGAGCGCGATGTACTTCTTCGGCGATTGCTACAAAAACCTGAAAACCGTGTTCGCAAAACCCGTCCCAGGTCCGATTCTTGCCCAGTATATCGTCGCCACGATGGCGGCAGCCGCGGGCATAATCACCTCGTTCGTGATGCTCGTCGTCGCCGCGGTGAAGTTCGGCAAAAGCGTCCGCAATAAAAAATACGTCAACCTGACGGGACACGCGGCGTGGAGCATGGGCATCGTCGCGCTCGCCGCAGCCGCGATCTATTGTCAGTTCGGCGTGGCGATCAGAGTTACGTCCGGCAATAACGCCGCATCCGCAAACACCGTCCTCAACGGCGCGGCGTTGACCGCGATAATACTGCCGCTGTTGCTTATCGTCGCGGCGATAACCGTCAAGCGCGTCGCCTGCGGCAAAAAAGCCCTGTCGCTTGCGGTGCTGGGCAAATCGATTTGCGCGGCGGCGGCAACGATTTTCGCGATAATTTCTCTCGTTCTCGTCGCCGGCAATCTGTTCGGCGTGACGCAAATTACCGATCAGACTTCTGTTTACGAACTCAATGTTTCCGCGGGACTTTACAACTACGTGTCTTATTATACCTATTATTTGTGGTGGAACAGCGTCAATAGCGGCACGACTTCCCCCTCAAGCACGACCGCGCAAAAACCCGATCCGTCAAGCACCGTCGCGTTTGTCACTACTGTTGCGCTGATCGCCGCGCTGGCAATAACGATTGCTTTCTCGCTGATCGCCGCAGGCAAAAAGAAGGGCGGGGCAGGTATGCTCGCGTGCAGTATCGTTTCGCTTTGCGCCGCGATCGTTCACCTCGTCGTATCGATTCTGCTCAAAAACTATCTTCTGGGGCTCGACGCATCCGCTTCGTCGGCACAAACCACGATAACGCTGTCGATCGCGCCCTCGATAGCCGCGCTCGTGCTGACGGTAATCACACTCGCCGCTTCGATAACCGCGCTCGTGTTCCGGTCGCGCCGTAAACGCGATTGTGCCAACGAAAACACGTGACAAGTTTCCGTTGAAAACGCAAAAAATAAAGATTTTTTCGGGTTTTTAAGACTTAACGATCAAAGTCGTTCTTGAAGAAGGGGTTCCGCGCGAACAGACAGAGCGCGCGGGATTGTCGGCGCAAGGCTTTTTCGCTTGCCAAAAACCGCGCGCCTGTTGTATAATCGGTAGACGGGCAGGGGACTATCCCCGCAACGACCTTAATACAAGGAGTACAGAATAATGGACATCAAATCGCTGGTCGCGAAAATGACGCTGAAAGAAAAACTGATGCAACTCACCCAGCTGAACGCCGAATTCTTTTTAGGCAGCGCGGGCGCGGAAGCAACCGGTCCCATGGCGGATCTGGGACTGAAAAAAGACGATCTCACCGGCATACACTCGACGCTTAATTTCCGCGGCACCGACAAAGTGCGCGAAATCCAGAAAAAGCACCTTGAAGAAGATCCTCACAAGATCCCCGTGTCGTTCATGATGGACGTGGTGCACGGCTGTCGCACGATTTATCCGCTGCCCATCGGCATGGGCGCGACTTTCTCGCCCGAAATTATGGCGGACTGCTGCGAAATGGCGGCGAAAGAATCTCTCGCAATGGGCATCAACGTCACTTTTTCTCCCATGGTCGACCTCGCGCGCGACGCGCGCTGGGGCAGAATCGCCGAAACCACCGGCGAGGATCCGCTGCTTAACTGCGACATGGCTGCGGCTCACGTCGAAGGTTATCATCGCGGCGGCTTGCAGGCTTGCGTAAAACACTACGCGGCTTACGGCGCGGCGGAAGCGGGCAGGGATTACAACACCGTTGACATGAGCGAGCGTACGCTCCGCGAATACTACCTGCCGTCATACAAGGCTGCCGTGGACGCGGGCGTCGATATGGTCATGACCTCGTTCAACTCCATGAACGGTATTCCGTCCGCGGGCAACGAATGGCTCGTCAAGGGCATACTCCGCGACGAATGGGGCTTTGACAAAATGATTATTTCCGATTACAACGCGTTCCGCGAACTGATGACTCACGGCGTTGCGGAAAACGAAGAACAATCCGCGTATATGGCAATGATGGCGACCAACGACGTCGAAATGATGTCCGCAACCTACCTGCATTGTATGGAAAAACTCATAAAAGACGGCAAAATCACCGAAGAACAGGTGGACAAAGCCGTCGAGCGCGCGCTTCGAAACAAGGAAGAGGCGGGACTTTTCGCCGATCCTCACGGAAGAGCGCTCAAAGAAACGGAAGAAGCCGCAGTTCTCACTCGAAAGAACCGCGAAATCGCGAGAATCGCCGCCGAAAAAGCCGCGGTGCTTCTCAAAAACGACGGAGTACTCCCGTTCTCCGATAAAGTAAAACGCATTGCCGTCATCGGTCCTTTCGGCAGTACCGGCGACATTATGGGTATCTGGCGTTGCTACGGCGACGCTGCCGACACCGTTACCGTGCTGGACGGCGTAAAAAAACTCGTACCGAACGCGTCCGTGCGTTACGCCGAGGGCGTAAGCGGCGTTATAGGCGCGGCAGTCGACAAAGCGGCGATCAAAGAAGCCGTCACGCTGGCGGCGACTTCCGACGCGGTAATCCTGACGCTGGGCGAACCGCAGGGCGACAGCGGCGAAGGCAACAGCAAACTCGACCTCGAACTCCCGGCGGCTCAATACGAACTTCTCGACGCGGTGGTTGCGGCAAACAAAAACACCGCGGTGCTCCTTTTCAGCGGCAGACCGCTGGCGATCACAAGACTTTCCAGGACCGCGCCCGCGATCCTCGAAGTGTGGCAACCCGGCACCGAGGGCGGCTCGGCGGCGGCAAACCTTTTGTTCGGCAAAGTCGCTCCCGAGGGCAAGTTGCCCGCGTCTTTCCCGGCGTTCACCGGTCAGTGCCCGATATACTACAACCGCTACAATACCGGCAGGCCGGTCGCGAACGATACCAAACGCGTAAGTTATTCGTCGAGTTACATCGACGGTCCCGTGCGTCCGCTTTATCCGTTCGGCTACGGCTTGACCTACACGACCTTCGGCTACCGCGACCTTAAAATTTCGTCGGACACCATGAAACGCGGCGGCACCGTCACCGTTTCCGCGACCGTGAAAAACGAAGGCAAGGTCGCCGCGACCGAAACCGTACAACTTTACACCCGCGATCTCGTCGGCTCTGCCGTGCGTCCGATCAAGGAACTGAAAGGCTATAAAAAAGTAACGCTCGCGCCGGGACAGGAAACCGTAGTTTCGTTCGAAATAACCGAGGATATGCTCGCGTTCTACGGCGCGGACCTTACCCGCAAAGCCGAAAGCGGCGAATTCCGCGCGTTTATCGGCACGAACTCCGACGTCGTCGAATACGTCACTTTCAGACTGGAATAACCTGTTTAAGGTTTGATACCCGCTCGTCCCGTCCTTCCCGTTAAAGGACGGGCTTTTCTTTGCGGCGGATGGACGCACCCCGATAAAACCGTTGTTTCCCCGGACTCTCGCAATTCCGTTTTCTTTCCTCGTCAAAAAACTTGTGTTCGACGCTTTTTAGTGCTATAATATACGAGTTATGAGTCTTAAAGTTTGCGTACTGGGCAGCGGCAGCACCGGAAATTGCATATTCGTTCAGAGCGAGGAAACCGTTATCCTCGTCGATCTCGGACTTCCTGTCACGCGAGTGGAGAAGTGCCTTTCCGCTCTCGGCGCAAACCCCGATGACGTGAACATAATCTTCACGCACGCGCATGCCGACCATATCTGCGGCACGGAAAAATACTGCCGCCGCCACCCCGAAACGAAACTCTATTGCCAGGACGATTGTTTCGGCTCGATTTATCGCAGGATCGGCGAGTGCCGGCACAGGCTTACTCACTGCGGCGGCGACTTCTATATCGGCGACGTCACGGTTTCGCCGTTCCGGCTTTCTCACGACGTGCCGTGCGTAGGGTACGGACTGTTGTCCGGCGGCAAAAAAGTCACGATCGCCACCGACACCGGCATCATGCCCAAAACGGCTCTCGGCGAACTCCTCGACAGCAATCTCGCGATCATCGAGAGTAATCACGATCCCGTGCTGCTTAAAAACAACGCTTCCTACTCGCCGTTTCTCAAACAGCGTATACTCTCAAGCGAAGGGCACCTGTCCAACGAAGCGTGCTCGGAGTGCGCGCTGAAACTCGTGGACGGCGGCGTAAAACAAATTCTGCTCGCGCACCTGAGCCGCGAGAACAACTACCCGGAACTTGCATTCGAATACTGCAAACACTATCTTCTCGATCACGGCAAAACCGAGGGCAGGGACTTTATGTTAGAGGTCGCTTCCCCCGACAAAATGAGCAGTCTTTACGAAATTTCCTGAGATTTTGTCGGCACGGAAACCGAACCGGACATAACAGAGGGGAGTCAATTCCCGTTCCCGATTCCACACAAGGAGAAACCCATGAAACGAACGCTTTCCGCGTCCGGCGGCGCGGCGGTCTATTTAATAGCGATACTCGTCAATCTCGGAGTACAACTGCTCGGATCGGTCGTGCTCGTCATTGCGGGCGCGGCAAGCGGCGAAACGGGCGTTTCTTCGGTGCTGAACTATGCTCTCATGGCGGCGCTTCAGGCGGGCTTTTTGCTTTCATTCCGCCTGTACGTGAAAAAGACCGACCGCGGCGTCGCTTTCCCCGTGCGCATGCTGAAATGGTACGATATGCTGCTGTGCCTGCTTTCGTCGGTTATATGCGTGTTCTGCTTTATCTTCCCGGCGCAATGGTTCGCGTTGCTGCTCGAAAAAATCGGCTATAATTTTTCTACCGAAATTCCGCTCGACGGCGCCCCCGACGTCGTGCTTTGCGTGATCGTCACCGTAATCGTCGCTCCCGTCGCCGAAGAACTCGTGTTCCGCGGCGCGCTTCTGACGGGGCTTACCAAAAAATTCGGCACGATCCCGGCGATACTGCTGTCGGGGCTGGCGTTCTCGCTGATGCACATGAATCCCGAACAAACGGTCTATCAGTTCTTTATCGGGTGCGCGTGCGCCTATTTCGCGATCTCGTCGGGCAGCGTGCTCGCGTCCATGCTCCTCCACGCCGGCAACAACCTTATCGCGCTGATTCTGGAATTTACCGGCACTTCGTTTCTTGACGTGTTTTTTTCAAATTATGCGATGCTCGCGGTCGGCACGGCGGTTTTTCTCGCAGTCGGCGTAACCGCGCTGTTCTTTATCGGCAGATTTATGGTAAAACGCGAACGCCACGGCGCGGGTTCCGGCTTGGTTTTCGACGTTAAAAACCCGAAAAACACCGAAAACGCCGCAACTTCGGAAAATCCGGAACAAACTTTTACGACTTCGTCCCCCTCGGGCAACGATCAATTCGCGTCAGAAAATTTTGTAAAAGCACGGACAAAAACAAGCGTTTTTGCAAACGCCGTCGACTTTATAAAAGCCGAAAACGCGCTCGACGAAGAGGACTATGCGCTTCACCGCACGCGCCCGCCACTCCTAGGGAAACGTTCGGCGGTAATCTATCTGGGACTGGGACTGTTCGCATGTATCGTCACCTGGATAATGGTGTTTGCGATAAACATGTCGGGGCCGGCGTAGGCTCGGGTATAATAATCGAGAGGTAAATCTTATGACGGAATTACTCGAAAAAAGACAAAGGCAATTCAGGTCGTCGGGCATGGTGATTTTCTCGGTGGCGCTGGGGCTGCTGGCGTCGCGCATCGTCGCCAATCTTACGTCCGACTACCTGTCCGACACAATGCTGGAC
>CAKQVV010000066.1 GCA_934277845.1 uncultured Clostridia bacterium | reverse complement strand
ACTTTGACCTTGCCGTTGCCGAAATTCGTCGCAACGCTTTCCGCCATCTCGGCAATAGAGCAATAAGTTTCTTCGTTTGCTGCGTTGTACGCCTCGCCGTTCTTTCCGTGAAGAAGTACGGTAAGAATCGCGGTGACAGCGTCACCGACGTAAAGATAATTGCGCTCCGTTTCGCCTTTCGTTTTTAAGACTATGTCGCGCCCTTCTATCGCGCAACGAGCAAACTCGGCAAACACGCGTTTATCCGAGTATTCGACGCCTTCGCCGAACGTTTGCGTCAGTCTTACCGTTTTTGCCGGTACGCCGTACTCGGCAAAATATGCCGAACACAGACACTCACAAACGCGCTTGCTTTCCGGATAACTGGATCGTATCGCGGTGGAATCGAGATATGCGGGCGAAGTTTCGTAAATTTTATCGGACGTCGACGGCGCGCCGTACACTTCCATCGTCGACAGGTAAACGAATGATTCGACGGCGTTGACTTTTGCAAATTCGAGAACGTTTCTCGTGCCGGCAATCGAAGACTCGATAACTTCTGCGGGGTGTTCGATAAAGGCTTTGCTTGCGGTCTGATTAGCCGCGTGTACGACGTAATCGATGCTTATGTTTTTCGGTTCGAGTGTGGTTACGTCGGCAACGTAATATTCGATTCTGTCCTTCGGCAAATCGGTAAAAACCATCTTTGCTTTTTGCTCGTTTCTCACGAGCGCAACAATTTTTGCGGTAGAATTTTTAATTAATGCGATAACAAGCGACCTTCCTATAAGACCGCTCGCACCGGTAATCATTATTCTTTTGCCGTTAAACACCGTATAATCCATACTAGTCCTCTATTCCGTAAATCTGCGAATCCTCTTTTGCGTCAAGTATCGCGCGCATAGTGTAATAATCGTCGGGTGTGGTTATTTTGATGTTTTCGTAAGGTCCGTCTACCATGTGCAACTCGTACCCGTAGGACTTCATGAGAGTACACGAGTCTATGGAATTGTCTACTCCGTCGGCAAGGGCGCGATTATGCACGCCGAGTATGTCGTCGAGATAGAAACTTTGCGGAGCTTTTGCAACGCGCGAGTGTGCCCTGTCGGGTACTTGCATGATTTTGCCGTCGTCGTCCACCACTACGATCGTTTCTTTGACTATTCCGGCGGTTACGGAAGTTCCGTACTTTTTCACCGACGCAATATTGTCCGAAAGCAATTTTTCGTTGATAAGCGGTCGAACGCCGTCGTGGATCAATACAATCGCACGATTATCGCCGGCAACTTCTTTTGCCGCGAGTAACCCGTTATATATGGACAGTTGTCCGGTTTTACCGCCGGGAACGATTTTTCTGACCTTTTCGATCCTGAACTTGTACAACAGCTTTTCGAGGTGCGGGATCCAGTCCTCGATACACGCAATAACAACGGCGTCGATTTCGGGATTTCTCTCAAAATATTCGAGTGTATGAATAATGATAGGCTTGTCGTGGACTTTAAGAAACTGCTTCGGAATCTCTTTACTGCGCATGCGGCTGCCCACACCGCCGGCAAAAATCACGCCTATATTCAGTGTCTTTTCATTATTCATGCTTTCACCCCTTTCCTTGCTCGATTTACGCCGCTATCCGAACTCGTTTCTTTTTTTACGTCCGTTGCTTTTTCTTTTACATACTTGCGTTTGCTTTTTCTTCCGAAGATAAGTTGATACGGCACGAACACCCAGAACAACTCATAGATAAATCCGAGATGTAATCTGCGGAAGAATTGTTCGAGTATCGGGAAGAAAAATATCGGATAAAGTAATTGACAATAAACGATCCAACCGTACCCGCAACTCGATTTTTTCATACATTTGAACAGCCACTGGAACAACACGCCCATAATAAACGGATATAATATAACTCCGAAATAGCCGAAATCTTCGACAAATGGTTTCATTGCCGTGTAGATATTAGACGAATAGTAATATCCGTTGGGTGAAACGTATGAAATTTCGGGATCGATGCGGCTCATAACGCCTTGAAGATTTATCCCGAGCGGACGCAAAAACACTCCGAGCGTATTGATAAACGTCAAAAAAGTTGACTTACCGTACAAAAGCGGTTGATCGAAATCTTTTATCCACAAATTAAAATCGTACATTCCGGATCCTGCGTAAATGCTGATCATACGGACGAACCCGGATTGATATTGTTTCAACTTACCGAACACGAAGAACACGACCATAACGACAACGAGCATTATCGCCGCAAGTCTGGCTATTTTAAAATTGACATTTTTCCCTTTATGATATTCACGATAAAACAGCACCCACAGACATATAAGATAGAACGCATAACGAAGAAATATATTGCGGTCTGTAGATATAACGATCATTATCATCAGCATAAAAACCGGCACAAGCAATTTCATTATACTGGTTTTGTCATTACGTGCATACACTCTGATAAAAAAACGATACGTGTTGATATACGCCAAGCCCATGACTATTTCAAGCATCTGGTTGAATATAAACCCAGGAGAATAGTCTTCTTTTACTATATTATCGTATATTTTCCTCAAAGTTTCGCCCAACGACGTGAACCCTACATCGCTGATTAGTTTATAAACATACAGTAACCCGGCCAGAACCGAAATTATCATAATAATATTCACCGGGTATTTAACGTTCTTTTTTTCTTCCGCAAGCGGCAAATTGCATTTTTCGACAGCCGCGACCCGCGATTTTTTCGGATTGCCAACAAGTATTGCGCCTGATCCGAACGCGATGATGGCAGTAACCAAATAAACGATAAAAGTGCCGTTGATTTTTACGTCCCAGTTCTTGTAATTTAAAAGCACGACGCAATAGGTAGCAAATATCATAAGGCATAGTAAAAACCAAGGTGACAATAAGTCCCTTTTTCCGTACAAATATGCCGCGACGATAAACGTTGCCAGTATTATGAATAACAATGCCGCCATTCCGGACGTTCCTTTTTCTAAAATAGATTGCGTTTTACTTTTAGTCTGAACATAAAACCGCTTTCGCCGGTGTACCCGCGAAGTTCTTTTGCATGTTTCAGAATTATTTTTTTGCTTTTACAATTGCTTGCGGTAGCGCACGCGCGCATCAGTTCGTCCTGCGTTTTGTCGGGAAAACGCTCGCACGCTTCCGCAGCGATACGACTCCTTCCGCAACGAGATTTTTTGTCCTTTAATTTCTTAATCCGACTTTTTATTCTTTTCGCCAAACTCGGTTTGAACGAACCAACGACGTTATTTCCATGCTGACGGTATTTTATAAACGACCGATTGTCGTACACGATGCCGCCGTAAAGCGATGCAACCAACGCCAACCATACGTCATGTATTCTGTTCCGCAGCAGATCTTCGGTCGGCCTGTGTTTAGGAGCGGCGATTATGTTGCGAAACTCTTTGGTGAAAACCATAGTACAGCCGGCAACCGTATTATTTGACACAATGGAAATCGGCGTAAGATGCATTTTTTTATCAGTCGCATAACGCAGTCCGAGCGACGTCAAATTCACGTCTACGTTTTCCTGATTTGACGAATACAACATTGCGCTATGTTCGCGCAAATAAGCAATCGCTTCCGAAACCTTATTCTCTTCCCACACGTCGTCCTGATCTGCCAAAGAGTAGTAATCGAAATCGGTTGGAACGGAATAGATCATTTTCATAAATGCGTTGCCCACGCCGACGTTTTCGGCAAGTTCGTAATGAAAATTATCGTAATTCCGGGCGTATTCGGCAAGAATATCTTTCGTGCCGTCAGTCGAACCGTCGTCACGCGCAAAAATCGTCGTTTCTATCCCCGTCTGCGCGATCAACGAATCGAGCTGAGGTTGCAGATATTTTTCGCCGTTATAAGTGCTTATTAAAATTGCGACTCTATCCATTTACGATAAACCTTTTAATCCTTGTAGTACGCTTTGAAATCGTGATGCGATACTCGTTTTTCTTCGGGCGGCAACTTCATATAATCACCGTAAATACTGCCCATATATTCGTCGTAAGCCGTTATTCCCATAAACAACTTGTCCTCGAATTGCATTTCTTCTGTTTGCGCAAAAACGTCGGAAGGCAGAACTTCTTTCGTTCCGTACGCACCGCCGACCGCTGCCGCATATTTCGAGGAATTGAAATCGATCTTTTCGTATTTTTTCAGTATTTTTTCAAACGTTTTTTGTTTGTTTACGAAACGACTCATTATAAAAAATGCGAAACGGATCGGCTCGACATACCACGGTCTGGTTTTTGAACGGAAAAATCTTTCCCATTGTGCCGCTATCAATAAACTACGTTTGAACTTCGTCGAATTATACGCCTTTAATGCTTTTTTATAAGTGTTGCCAAGTCCCTCTACCGGAAAAATATCGATACTGACACCAAGCGTGTCCCCGGTATTATCGTAAATATTCTCATAATCCTGTATCGTTCGTTTATCGTACACTTTGGCCGATAGATCGATATAGCTGCGATCGTTTTCCCAGCACTTGATGCCGAACGGCACGTCATGCGTCAGGCAATACTCGATAAGCGCGTTGTAGTCCGGACGCGGCATCATGATGTCCATATCGTCGTCCCACGGAATAAAACCTTTATGACGGACCGCTCCCAAAAGCGAGCCGCCCCCGAGAGAATAACGGAATCCGTTTTCACGGCAAATCTTATCGATTTCGACCATAAGATTGAGTTCTATTTTTTTTAATTCTTCGAGATCGATCGGAGTCGGCATATTACTTTTCCTTATCGTTTGCTTTTACTTTTTTATGTGCCAGATTGAAATATACGAATTTTCTCAGCCCGCTCGGCATTATCGAAACAATAAACTGTATTATGTTCATTTTTTTATATTGCCAGTAGTTGATAAAACCGGATTTGTAAATCCTTTTCTTCGCATTTTTATAATATTTATAATTCTTCAATCCGCCGCGACGAGCAACCATCGTTCTGTCCGTTCTCGCATAACAAAGAATCGCGTCGACGTTCCTGAATTTTGCCCCGTGCTGCAACAATTTTGCGAATAACATGTAATCTTCCATAAGCGGAGCATCGTCATAATTACCTACCGCAAGAACTTCGGATTTTTTATACATTACCGTCATGTGATTTATTCCGTTTCGACACTTAAAATAATTATAAATATCATCGTGCGCAATAGGAACTATTCTTTTCGCAATCGGTTGTTCGATCGAAGTTTCAAACTCCTCGATTTGTCCTCCGCAAACGTCGAGTTCCGGATCCTGCATAAACTCGTTAAGCTGCAATTCAAATCTGTTCGGCGCGGCAATATCGTCGCTGTCCATTTTGGCAATCAACTCGTATTCGCACGATTCTATGCCTTTTGCAAGTGCTGGTCCGCTGCCCATGTTCTTTTCAAGGGCGACGACTTTGATATTCAAATCGTCGTAAGCGCAATACTCGTCGATCAATGCGTCGAGTTCGGGTGTCAGCGGACCGTCTTTGACGATAATCCACTCTGTCGCTTTCACGGTCTGGTTGCGTATACTTTCAAGACTTTGTCTGAAAAATTCCGCCTTTTCTTTGAAATATACGGTAAATAATACTGAAAATTTCGGATAATCGGTTTTCAATTCACACCTCAATATATTCCGGTAACCCAGTCGCGGAGTTCCGCGATCTTACCTTTTGCCGCGTCGAGATAACATTTATGTATAGAGTCGGTTATTTTACCGGTTTCGCCGTTCCCGACCTCGTACTTGTCCACCGACAACACGGGCGTCACTTCCATTGCTGATCCGCACAAACACGCTTCGTCGGCAGCGTACAACTCGGTGCGATCGATCGAACGCTCCTCTACTTCTATCCCGGAACGTTTCGCGAGTTTTATTACAGTATCGCGCGTAATACTCTCAAGTACTCCGTCGGTGAGAAGCGGCGTAACGAGTTTCCCGTCTTTTACCATAAAAAAGCACGATCCGGGACCTTCCGCGATTTTGCCGAATTCGTTAAGAAAGATACAGGTATCGTAACCGTCTCTCAACGCTTCGCGCTGTCCGGCTCTGCTGTTGATATAGTTTGCTCCGCATTTGATACGCGGGGCCAAATTGGTTTCGCCGATCCTTCTCCACGAAGTAATGCAGCAATTCAAGCCCTTGCGGTTATATTCTTTGCTCATTCCGCCCTTCGGTACGGGCGCAACGAACATATTTACCGGATCAGAGGATCCCCAAGAACCGAATCCGTCGACGAAAAGCGTCTGACGCACGGAAATATTTTCTCTGTAATCGTTTGCTTTTACCACGCTTATAAGCGCGTTTTTAAGTTCGTCAACGGTATAGGGGCAGTCGATTTGCAACAACTTTGCCGACTTCATAAGTCTTTTATAATGATCTTCGAGTCTGAATACGTAAAGTTGTTTTTCGTCTTCGTTCCAGTATCCCGGTATTCCTTCAAATACGTTTAACCCGAATTGCGAAGTAGGCGACAAAACGTTTATTTTCGCATCGGGCAAGTGTACTATTTCTCCGCCGAGCCAGATATATCTGTTATTCACATCGGTATTCATTTAATTATCCTCCGTTTCATTCGCCTTGTCGTTATTTGCCGATAAATTATCATTTTCCGAGGTTTTTGACTTCGTGCTTTCGTCATCGGGTAAATGTGCTATCCTTATTATTTCTTCTTCCGCAAGCGCGGCGGCGGTAACATCATCGAGCGCAGCATCTTTTTCTTCGTAAATATCTTTGTGTTTGAACACACTTGCTACTGTCCAGAATAAAATTTTAATGTCAAGCCATACGCCTTGCTTTTTGAATTTATCTATATATTCGTTATCGAGAGTGACCTTTTCATCCCACGAGTTTTCGTTCCTGCCCTTTGCCTGTGCAAGACCGGTAATTCCCGCACGGACGGTAAATCTTTTTTTATACTTTGAATTCAACGTGTCGTAATCGCCGAGTTCGTATTTGACGCACGGTCTGGGACCTACAACCGATAAATCGCCTTTAAGAACGTTTATAAGCTGCGGCAATTCGTCTATGCTGGTGTTTCGCAAAAATCTGCCGGCCTTCGTAACTCTGGGATCGTTTTCGTAATTGAACAACCCCGCACCGGTTTTCTCCGCATCAACAACCATAGAACGGAATTTATACATTTTGAATACTTTTCCGTTTTTGGTCCTGCGTTCCTGTTTGAAAAAGACCGGTCCTTTCGAGTCGATTTTTATCGCTATCGCAACTATCAGAAACAACGGCGACAATATTATAAGTCCCAAAAACGACGAAATAATATCAAAACTTCTTTTCAAAAATCTGTTCATTATTCCTCTCAAAATACAAACGTGTGGAACAAATCGTCGAAATTTTCGCGACGCTTGATCACTTTGCAATCGCCGTCACATATATCAAGCACGGCAAAATTCGGCAAAATAAACGGCGGTTTCAGCACGACGGAATACGAACCTACGTTCCCAAACACCACAAAATCTCCAACCGCAAGTTCTCCGTCGTAATGACGATACAAATAATCGGATTCTATACAAGTAAAGCCGCCGAAATCGAGATCTTTATATGTTTTTCTTTCCGTCGCATCGGAATACACTTCAAGCGGCGGATTCTTTTTGTTCAACGTCGGGTTGATATTGTATATGCTTCCCAAAAGCGTAGCAATACTCTTTCCTCGAACCGACTTAATGCTGACTACGCGGGCGGCAAATTTCATACAATCGCCTACCAGCGCGCTTCCCGGCTCGACGATTAAAGTCGGCGGATTGTCGAGATGCCCGAAACGTTCTTTAAATAACGGTGCGATCTCGTTTACGTATTGCGAATAGGTGGGGATTTCGGAATCGAACTGCTTTTTTAACGAATCAGCCATTTTCCCGAAAAGTCCGCCGCCGAGATCGATTCTTTCGGGAACGATCCTCAATTCGTCGATAAGTTTTATCATGCCCTGCGCGCGCGGTTTCCACGTTTTCAGATTGCGCGTAGCGAAATGACACTGTAAACAAATCAGTTTCAAATTTTTGTGACGATCGAATACAGACAGTGCAGTTTTGAAATCTTCCGATTCGACGTCAAGACCGAAACGCGAAGTCACGCCGTCGTTCACGTCGAAATTACATCTCAAACCGATATTCAGCGTTTTATCGGGATTTTTTCGTGCCAATTCTTCGATATTGCTCAGTTCGTAAACCGAATCGATATTTACCGAGCCTCCGTCAAGCAACACTTTGCCGACTACTTTTGAATTTTTATACGGTCCGTTCCATATAATTTTGTCGGGACTTACGCCGGATTTCAACGCAATTTCGACTTCCATATCCGATACGACTTCCGCAAAACCGCCCTCTTCGTTGACTATTTTGCACAACGCCGGCGTATAGTTGGTTTTATAAGAATACGCAATGTTAAAATTCGGATAGATTTCAGTAAATGCGGCTTTCAGTTCATGATAATTCTTTCTGAACTGTTCGGTATCCAGAAGGTAAAACGCGTCACCGTATGAAGTTGCCATCTCATTTAATTTTTCATAATTTAAAATCATAACAAAGATTCCTTTTTTGCCTTCACTATACTCGCCACGATGTCCGCTATTTCTTCGTGATTTGCAACATATTCGTCATCGGTCATTTTAGACACGTTTGTTTCAAACGATCTCAATGCGGATAAATTGTTCCTGAAAACGTTGTCGATACCGGTAATATCGCCTATTTTGTCTGCATCGCAAAAACTCCTCGACAGTATCACGCGCGTAGAACCCAGCCTATAATGTTCGATCAGTATTTTCTCGGCAGGCAGCATCCCTTGTCCGAGTCCGGCTATTCCGCCGAATCCGTACGGAATACCGCACGCGGCAATTTTATTACACAATTTTTCGACCGTGCCGTCGGACAACAACTCG
>CAKQVV010000065.1 GCA_934277845.1 uncultured Clostridia bacterium | reverse complement strand
TTCGCAAACAACACGAGCATCGAAACGCTTATCCTTCCCGAGAACGGAAACGTCGAAATCGGCGAGTTCGCGTTCGCTTATGCCGAAAAACTCAAAGAAGTCCAGAACCTTACTTCCGCGAAACTGATCGATCAGTACGCGTTCAGATCCACCGGCATCCTCAAGGTAACGCTCGGCGACGACGTGACGGTAGGCGAGGGCGCATTCTTCGAGGGCGCGCTCACCACGCTCACGATCGGCAAAAATTCGACTTTCGGTCTCGGCGCGTTCCAGAACTGCAAGAGCCTTGCGAGAGTCAACTTCCCGACGCTCGGCGACGGAGAGAGCGCGAACGTTACGTTCGGCATTGCTTGCTTTGCAAACGATACCGCGCTTTACGCGACCGGCAGCGGCGACAATTTCAGTCTTAAAAATATAACCAACGAAGTACCGACACAGGCATTCTACGGTTGCGTCACGCTGAAAGCGGTGGACCTTACCGGAGTGGCGGTGATCGGCAATGCGGCTTTCGCGGACTGCTCGTCGCTCGGATCCGTAACGCTTTCCGAAGGCTTGACCACCATCGGCGACGGCGCGTTCGGGAATTACAGCACTTCCGCTTCTTCGCCCGTCATCACCGAAATCGTACTCCCGACTTCGCTCCGTTACCTCGGCAACAACGCGTTCATGAACTGCAAAAAACTCACGTCCGTCGTTATTCCCGAAGGAGTAACGTTTGTTGCCGGCGACGCTAAGGAAACCGACGAACCCACCGTTATGCATTTTAACGGCAACTACGTGTTCTACGGCTGCACCGCGTTGACCGACGTAATCTTGCCCGAAAGCGTAACCCGTATCGGCAAGTACATGTTCGCAACCTGCGAATCGCTGTCCGCTATCAACCTCGGAAACATCACCGAAATCGGCGAATACGCGTTCACGCAGGTCGCAAGCCCCGATAACGGTCCGTCGCTAAGGACCGTGAACATTTCCAAGGTCGTCACCATCGGCGAAGCGGCGTTCGCGAGAAACACCGCGCTCACCGGCGCGATCAACGCCGACGCGTTGAAAGACCTCGGCGCGTATGCGTTCATGAATACCGGCATCACCGAATTCAACGCTTACTACCTCGAAAAGATCGGCACGTTCGCGTTCAACAACGCAAGCAAACTTACCTCATTCGCGTTTTCGAGCCACATTTCGTCGGTAGGCGAAGCGGCGTTCGTCGGAGCAACCTCGCTCACCAAGTTCACCGACTACATGGGCAGCACCGACGCCGAACTAAATAATTATGCAAAACTCGACGACGGCGTGCTTTACACCGCAATGCCGTCCGGCGACCTGCAACTCACCGCGATCCCCGCGGCAATGAACGTCGACACGCTTTACGTCCTCGACGGCACAACCCGCATCGCAACCTATGCCGGCAACGAAAACAAGTTTATCGAAGTACTCGTGCTTCCTTCGTCGCTCAAACTCATCGGTTCGTTTGCGTTCTACGGTTATGACGCTTTGAGCGAAGTGGAGTTCCGTTCCTATGCGGCTCCCACACTCGAAGATGCGGCAAACGCGTTGAAACTTGCCGCAACCGATCCGCAGTATGAATTGTTGAAGTCGATTTACGACATCTTCGACGAACAACTTTATTACACGAACTTTATCGATCTCGTCGGCAAACACGCCCCCATCACCATGAGATTGCCGAAGAACGACACTCTCGAAGGGTACGATTCGCTCGTTTACGAAGCGTACTTCGGAAAGGCGTCAAAAGCGCCCAGAAGCGATTACGAAGCGATGGACAAGAGCATGACGCAGTTCATCGGATACGCAAATCAGGTGGTTGCGCTCGGCGGCGCGGATAACGTCACCGTAAACGACGAAACGCTCGTCAACAACGCGGTTGCAGCCTACAACGCGGTCAAGCAGGATCCCACGCAGTTCGGTTACACGACCGCGGAGTGGACCAAACTGCACGACGCGGTGTTCGAAGCAAAAGCGAAGATCAACGCGATCAAGTTGTCGCAGGCTACCGAAAAGGTACGCGCGCTCGCGGCGAAACTGACCGCCGACGACTTCCCGACGAAATTCACCGTCGACAAACTCGACTTCCTCAAAAGCGTTTCCGCCGAAATCGACGAACTCGAAGCGGCAGACAGAGCGTTGCTCGACCTCACCAAGTACAACGCGCTCGTCGAATCGTTCGGCGATTACGTCGCTTCCGTGAATAACGAAGCGGGCACGATCAAAGACGCGGCGAATAAAGGCGCGGTAAGCGCGGCGGCGGCAGCGGCGGCAGTGACCGGCATTGCGGCGGCGGTAGTCGCGACTCTCAAAAGAGTTCTGTTTTAAGGAGGCGTAAAGTGAAAACGAAGAATTTACGCAACAGCATAATAAAGAAAACGGCGATCGCGCTGGTCGTGCTGGCAACCGTCCTTGCGGCGTTTGCCTGCTCGGACGTCAAGTCGATCGACGGCATGAACAAAACCTACGCTTCGTCGGTGGAGAAGGTCAGGACCGTTACGGCTACCGTTGTCTACAATGACGGAGAAACCGCGGTGTATTCGTCCGAAACGGTTTACGCTTTTTCTTCCGACACCGAAGCGGAAGTTACCGAAACGGTCACGGCGATCGACACGGCGACCTTCGAAAACAAGGAAACCACGACTGCCGAAACCCGCAAGGTAAACAAGACCGATATGGTTGCCGTCAAGCTCGAAAGCCGCCTTATCAACTCCGGTTACAAGATAGCGAACGGCGAACTTACCGGCGAGGTCAGCGGCGCGGAAAACATAAAGGAATTTATCGGCGGCGACGTACCCGTGTTCGGCGCGGTAAACTTCACCGTCAGGTTCGAGCGCGGCAAGATAAGTCTTGTCAGATACACGTTCACTACTTCCGCGCTCAGAACCGCGGAAGTAACCTACGTTTACGCATATTGAGGAGAGAACGCAAATGAAACTCAGAAAAATAATCAGCGTTTTACTCGTCGCGGTGCTCACTCTTTCGCTCGCGGTTTCCTGCGGCGAAGAGAAGCAACAACTTGCGACGCCCGTCGGCATTGCCGTGTCCGACGAAGGACTCGTCACCTGGAATGCGGTTGAAAACGCCACCGGATATTCCGTCACGGTAAACGGCACGGAATACACCGCTGCCGGAACGCAGTATCAGTTGACCGATACTTCCGTCGACAGCACCGTCGCGGTTTGCGCGACCGCCGACGGATATAAAAAGTCCGAACCTGCGGAAGTGACGTTCACGGCAAAACCCGTTTCCGAACACACGGTTGCGATCAAAGCCCCGGACAACGTAAAGAGCGGCAGAAAAATACAACTCGAAGCCTATGTCGACGGCGAACGTACCGATAAAGTAGAGTGGACGGTTACCCGCGGAGCCGACGTAGTCAGCATCGACGAAAACGGCGTACTCGAGGCGAAGGAAGTAACCGGCGACAAACTTGTTACAATTGTCGCAGCCGCGAAGATCGACAAGAGCGCGCGTGCCGAAACGGTGCTCACCGTAGTCGCCAAACCCGCGCTTACCCAGGATATGCTCGACGCGGTTGCAAAAAATACCGTTGCGTTCGAGGGTTTTGTCCGTCTCGACGTTTACGAAAACAGACTCGGGTCGAAAGGTAAGTTCAATTCGACGCATACGTCCCAGATCAGAACCGCTATGAACGGAAACGACTGGTTTGCCGAATATCTCAACATGTCGGTAGGCGTAAGCCAGCGTATCTTCTGCCGTAACGTCAACGGCACGGCTACGCAGGTCGGCGTCAACCTCATGAACGAAGAGCAGAACTACACGATGAAGGACGATCGCGGTAATGCGCTTTCGTGGGAAGATTCCGGGTTTTATAACAGTTTCGTGGGACTTACCGTGGACGACTTCCGTTTCAACGAAACCGACTGGCGTTACGAATATATCGTCAAGGGCGAGAGCGATCGCACCGTTCAGCACATGGCTGCCGCGGCCAACCCGTATACGCTCGAAGCGCAGACGCTCGAACTCATTATCGAGGACGGCGAAATCATGGGTATTTATTCGCTTGCCGCCGACGATCTCAACATGGCGCAGGGCTACATTACCGAGCCGAGATTATATGCCGTCATAGACGCCGGCGAGAACGTGAAAGTTCCCACCATCGGCAAGTACAAAAACTATGACGAGTATGCGGCAGATTCCGACGAATACGCAGTACTCAAAAAACTTCACGACGCGGTCGACAACGCAAGAAACGCGGAACGCTATAACATCCGTATCACTCACGTTCAGCAGTCCAACCTCACGTCCACGCTCAACGTGACCGAAGGCTATGAAGAAACCGTTACTCCCGACAAGTGCTACTTCCGCGAGTACGATATTCTCCGCCAGGGTTCCAGCACCGAAGAGCGTATTTATCGCGATACGCAGTATGGTTACCGCAAGATAAACGACAACCTTTATAATTCTTATTACGGCACCAAAGTTAAGAACGGGGAAGAAGAAACCGTTTCGTTTGCCGCGTCGCGCGCGTTCACCGGCGACTTCAGGAACGCTAAACCTTCGTTCGCGTTCAGCGAAGCGATCTTCACAAGTTATGCGATCGACGAAACCGACGGCTCGACCACCTATTATGTCGACGACAACATGTATTCCGTCGCTACCACCTTCTACAAAGGCATCGGCAACGACATCGCGCTTTACGGCATCTTTGCCACCAAAGGCTATGTCAACAACGTCGAGTTCAAACCGTTCGTTACCGTCAGCAAAGACGGCGTTATCGCAGGCGCGGGTTTCTTTTACGACGTCAGTTACATGTACGGCGTGATGCTGATCGAGTACACCGATATCAACGATGCCGACAATGCGGTAATCGCCCCCGAAGTTTCCGCGAAAATCGACGCAATCGCCGTCCGGCAACTCCCGGCTTCGTGGGAAGAACTGAATATCGTTGTCACCGTCGATAATAACGACGTTTACCACAAAGCGTCCGAGTATATTCCCGAGTACTTCGAGAACAACGGCACGCCCATCAGCGGCACAAACGCGGAAGTTCCGTTCTTCGGCGCGGAAAGTTGCCTCGGCGATACCTACGGCTTCGGTATGCCTACTTATTACAGACCTACCGGCAGCGGACAGTCGCCAAAGCGCGCGTTGCTGTTCTACTACGACGTACCGCTCGACATCGACTATACGATTCAGTCCTCGCTCGACAAGATCGACGCGTACCTCAAATCGCTCGGTTACATCCCGAACGTTTACGGCGAGTACAGACATGCGGACAATAATATCGTAATAGTACCCGTCGACAGTTCGCTCGATCTCAACATCTACGTTTACACCGAAACCAAGTAAAAAAGTCGGAAAAGCGGTCGCGGAATTTGCCCGAAAATCACTTTTGTCAATCAAAGTAAAAATCCGTAACGGTACTTTTGTGAAAGAAAGTGAAAATTGAGTAAATTTCGCGGAATCGCTTGCTTTTTAAGCAAAAACGGGTTTATAATTTCATACATAAAAAATATTCTTACGCCGCATTATCGGCATGCTTGCTTTGTCGGGATAAAGCGGCGCGGAATGATTTTTTTACCGGCTCCCGCGCAAAAGCGGCGGCAGGGCAGGGCGGAACGCGAACCGCCGAAAAAAACGCGGACAAACACGATCAAAATTTTTTTGAAATATTAAAAGGACGGTAGACATTATGAAGAACATTGCAAAATCGATCAGAACAACGCTTGCGCTTCTTCTTGTTTGCGCGTTATCCGTCGGCATGGTTGCATGCGGACCGGAGGCGACGAACACGCAGGTGGCAATCGATTTGTCTGCAAGTGCGTATTCGATCATCGGAGGCGTGAGCGACGAAAGCATCGTTTTCGCGGTTTCCGTGACCAACTCCGAGAATAAGGACTATACGCTTACGACGGATCACGATGAACTTGTCAAACTCGAGAACAACAAACTTACCGTTATTGCCGACACCGACAAGAACGTCAGCGTAACCGTTACCGCGATTTCCAAAGCGGACGAAAACGTCAAGGCGAGCAAGGTCATTACGGTCAAAGCCAACGTCGCGCCCGTGCTCGAAGACGTGACCGTTTCGGTCAAGACGGTAAAACCCGATAACACAAAAAAGGAATCCCGTGTCCTTCGTCCGGGCGGAGCGCTTAAACTCGAAGTAGAAGTGACCACCACCGTTGGCGACGACAATGGCTATACGGTAGAAATCGGAGCCCCGGATCTCATCGCGTATGACGAAACGACAGGTTATCTTACCGTTACGGGCAGCGTTTCCGCGGCAACCGACGTAACCGTCACGGTCGTTCCGAACGCCAATCCCGCGGCAAAGAAATCCACGACCATCAACGTCAAGTCCGAAAGCATCGAAGCTCAGTCCGGTAAACTTACTTCCGGTATGATCCGCGCGATCGCAAACGACAATATCACCGTTTCCGGATCGTTCACCGACGTGTACATGGCGACCAAAACGACCTATGACTACACGATCAAAATGTCCAGAACGCTCGATGCCGACGGCGATACCGTCGCGGCGGCATGGTCGGGCTCATGGAACAAGCAGGGCGACGCTAAAAACGTTCAGTCCGTTATTTACAAACTCGGCGAAAACGATACCGTTCTGGAAGCATACGTCAACAAGAACAACGTAGCCGCCACCAAGGTCATGAAAGACAGCGACAGCGTTCCGCTTAAATGGAGCAGTCAGCACTACTGGAACCACCTCGAAGACATCGCAAACCAGGTCACGAAGTTCAAGTACGACGACGATATGGAAGCATACCGTTACGACGCCGAGTACGGAACCTATCAACTCGACAAGAACACCTGGACGAACTATTACGTTCCGAGCGCGGACGATTATCTCTTAAAGTACATCTCCTGGTCTATGAACCCGGCGGTGGAAGAACAGTTCTACGATTTCTATGTTTATCTTAACGCGGAAGAAAACGCTATCGACAGAATCGAAGCGAATACTTATCCGAACCCCATTTACGAAACCGACGGCGACGGCAATGCAACCGAAACTATCATAGGTTACTATTACACCACCGCAACCATGTACTTCACCGGTATCGGCACGACCGAAGTCGCCGATCCTGCGCCTTACGTCATCGACAAAAGCAACGCTATGGTCGCGGGTATGTATGACGTTCTCGGCGAAGCGATCGAAAAAGCAAAGACGATGGACTCCTATGCGTTCAAGACCGTTGAAAACAACCTTTACAGCCCGTCGCTCGATCCCAACGATTACGACATCAGCGGATCGACCGGCGAAAGCACCGGCAGCACCGGCAGCACCGGCGGTTCGACCGGCACCCAGGGCGTTTACGACGGTAAGATCAAACCCTACTACTACAGATCTACTTCCGGCGATATCGGATATCTCGGCGTAGTCACTTCCGACGCGATCCTTATCAACAAGACGATGAAGTACGAATACGGCATGGACGATTATCTCTATCGTACCGATCCGTCCGGATACAAGCAGAACACCGACGGTACCTACGACGTGTTCGAGTACAGCCTCGACATCAAGGCGCTCAAAGGCAAACAGAAAAAGACCGGTAACATTCGTTCTTTGATGCCCGACTTCGACGTTGTCCCCGAGATCTTCGAGTTTTACAGCATGACCGGCAATATGACCGACGGTTTCAAGTACACGTTCTCGCTCCGCGACTCCGCAATCATTTCGGACGTTGCCTACGCGCTTACGCTCGGCGATTTCGCTCGTTACGCAGTCGGCAGCACCGGCACTGCGTTCCTCGTCACCGTTGACGAAAAGACCAAGACGATTTCCAACGTCAAGTTCGCTTACGACATCATCGGCATTTACGGCGGCGCGTATGAAACCATCTACACCAACGTCGGCACCGCAACGCTTCCCGAAGGCACCTTCGACAAGTACGTTGCAAGAGTGATCCCCCAGTCCTGGAGCGATTATACTTCCGTTCAGACCTATGTTTCCGCCGGCAAAAACGAAGACGGCACCACGAAGTTTGACTCTGCTACTCTCGGCGGTCAGGCTGCGCTCGTAGGACTGTTCGGCGCGGACATCGCCGCAAACGTGCCCGCACCCGGCATTTTCAGCGAGATCTTCGACGATAATCTCAGCGGACCGTGGGGCAATTACACCAGAGTCGGCACCGACAAGGACGGCAACGAAACGATTCGTTACACGCTGCAACTCAATGCTTCCAGCGACAATTACGACGAGAACAGCAAGATCACCGATCTGAAAGAGAAGATGGACGCGATCAGTCTTGCGCTTGCGCAACTCGGGTACAAGGTTGATCACGGCAACAGCGAAGGCACCATGAACAGCGGCAGATACATCGTCGTGTTCGAAAACGAAGGAGCCGGATTGCAGATCAAGATCGAAAACAACAACACGAGATTTTTCTGGATTACTTTCTACAAGTACGGCGAGTACAAGGCAAGCAAGTAATCGCGTGAACGAAAAGGTAAGAACAATAGAGAGGAAGCTATGAAAAAACGGATAACTACAATATTTATACTCGTTATCGCTTTGCTGTCGGTTTTTTCTCTTGCTTCTTGTGGACCTAAAGAGGACTCCGAGGAAAAACCGGAGCCCTCTTCGGACTATAAGGCGGTAGAAGTCTACTTAAAGGGCGACTACGGAACAAGAGGAATCAGTGTGCCGAGCGAAGAGGTCGACGGCTATGATTATACGCAGTATTTCGCAATCAACGCCGACGGCAATTTACTGGAGGTAAAACCCGAATATATCGACGCAACCAAGGTTGTCGCAAAGGAGGGTTCATACCGTGTGACCTGTACTTTTCAGAACGCAAGCGCCGAACTCGTCGTTTACGTCACGTCCAGAATCAAGATCACCACGCCGCTCGGACCGGTGGAAAACTGCCGCGACGAGGACTGGGACGAATTCAAAACGAGAATAAAAAGCCGTTTCAAGATCGTCGATTACAGAAATTCCGCAAAAGGCGAAATCGTAAAAGTAACCGACGACATGGTCGACTATTCGGAAGTCGAGAAAAAGACGGGTATTTACAAGGTTTACTGCACCTACGGCGATGTGACGAAATCGCTCACCGTAAACA
>CAKQVV010000064.1 GCA_934277845.1 uncultured Clostridia bacterium | reverse complement strand
GTAGTGAATGAAATGCGACGTAAAAAACAGGAGTTTTATGATAGTTACCATCATTGCGGACATATTCGGCAAGGACAACAACGGTACGGCGATAACCGCAAGAAGACTTATAGATGCATTAAAAGAAAGAGGACACGAAGTGCGTGTGGTTTCGCCGTTCGTGACAGACGAAGAAGGGTTTTACACAGTACCCAAACGCAATTTCTATTGCTTTAACAAGTATGTCGCGAAAAACGGAGTCGAACTTGCAAAGCCTGACAAAAAAGTTCTTACCGCGGCGATAAAGGGCAGCGACATAGTGCACATAATGATGCCGTTCAAACTCGGCAGAGCGGCGGTCAAAATCGCAAAAAAGTATAAGATTCCCGTCACGGCGGGCTTTCATTGCCAGCCCGAGAATTTTTCCAGCCACGTCCACATGAAAGACGTAAAAGCGGCAAACGATTTTCTTTACAAACGCTTCAATCGCGTGCTGTACAAAAACGTTAAACGTATTCATTGCCCCAGCGAGTTTATCGCCGGCGAACTTCGCGCTCACGGCTACAAGTCGCAACTTTACGTGATCAGCAACGGTGTCGCGCCTTGTTATAAAAAGATCGAATCGGAAAGACCGGATGAACTCAAAGACAGTTTTCTGATTTTGTTTACGGGACGGTTTGCAGGTGAAAAACGCCATGATTTATTAGTGAAGGGCGTTGCCGCGTCGAAATATCGCGAAAAAATTCAGATCATTTGCGCCGGAGCCGGGCCTACTCGCGAGCACATCGAAACGCTTGCCGAAAAACTCGGTGTAAGGAAGCCTGTTATCGGTTTCCACGATCCGGATGAACTCAACAAAATCATCAACTACTGCGATCTTTACGTGCATCCTGCCGACGTCGAGATCGAAGCGATAGCCGCGTTGGAAGCCATCACCTGCGGACTCGTGCCGGTGATCAACAACAGCGAACGTTCCGCGACGCGGTTCTTTGCACGCGACGAACGCAATCTGTTTGACGGCACGCCCGAGGATCTGGCAAAAAAGATAGATTACTGGATCGAACACCCCGAAGAAAAAGCAAAAGAATCTGTCGAGTATATCGAGTACGGCAAACGCTTTGAACTCGAGTCATGCATCGATCGGATGGAAAAAATGTTTGAGGACGCAATAAACGACAAAACAAAATGAAAATCGTTTACGGACAAAAGTTGTATTATAACAACGAAAAAACCGATGACTTTACGGATTTCAGGGCGGATTTAAACACGCCTATCGACGCGAAGTACAAGTATGCGCCGCGGAATCCGTTGTTTCGGTTGTGTTCGTTTTTGCTATACTACGTCGTCGCGACTCCGATATTACTGCTTGTCAACAAGATATATCACGGCATAAAAGTCAAGGGCAAAAAGAACCTGCGGAAAGTCAAGGGCGGGTGTGTGATTTTCAGCAATCACGTCAACACGCTTGACTGCGCGTTCTCGCTGATCAACGTTGCCGCGCCGCGTCGCGGTTTCATCATTTGCAATCCCGATGCCGTGCGTATGCCCGTCGTAAGAGTACTCACGAAAATGCTGGGAGCGTTGCCCGTGCCCGATGACCTTGCGGCATTCAGGAATTTCAATGACGCAATCGACGGTAAACTAAAATCCGGGAAAGCGCTCGTAGTAATGCCCGAAGCGCATATCTGGCCGTACTACACCGGGATCAGACCGTTCCCGTCCACGAGTTTTACCTATGCCGTGCGCAACGGCGTGCCCGCGGTTCCCGTTTGCGTCACTTACCGCAAGCCGAAAGGCTTGTTCAAAAAATACCTGAAACCGCGCGTTACCGTGTGGATAGGCGAGCCGGTTTACGCGCAGGAAGGCGTCGCGATCAAGAAGAATGCGAACTATCTCCGCGATAAAACCTACGAGTTTATGACGGAAATGACCGAGCACAACGAAGTCGCGCTTTACGATTATATCAAAACGGACGAACCGGTCAACACCCGCAAGCAACTCGCCGAAGTCAAACGTATGCAAAAGTTGCGGAACAAGGCGCGCCGCCACTTCGATAAGTTCGGCAAAGCGGTGTACCGGGAAGAGTACCGCCGCCGCATAATCGAGTCGCTCGAAGCCCCGGTTGAAGATGACGAAGAACTCGCGTATCAATACAGTTGGAATTATTATAACAAGAGATAATATGACGTAACCGAAAAGGCGGTCGAAACAAAATCGACTGCCTTTTCGGTTTTTATCGGATCGCGTTAAACTTCGAAAGTTGTTCCGAATTCGAGAAAATCTACCGGAATATCACTCTTTTCCGAGAAAGCCTTTACGCGGTCGTCGTGATCGCTCCTTGCATGTGTGAGATACACTCGTTTTGCGTTTGCCGCCGTTGCGATAAACGCCGCGTCGAACGGAGAGCAGTGTCCGCAACCGCGTTTGAGATCATCGAGGGTTTTTTCGTCCTCGCCGGGGAGAGGACGACCGAAACTCGTTTCGTTCACGAGCGCGTCGGTATCGGAGAAGAACGCGGGCAACTTGTCGAGCGGGTAAGTATCGCCAGTAAAGCCCAGCGACACGCCGTTCTTTTCAAAGCGATAGCACAGCGCGGGTACGGCGTGCAAAGCGTCGGTATAACGCACCGTGATTTCGCCGTCTTTTTCCGCCGCGACAAAACTTCCGTCGCCGCCGACTTCCGTCACTTTCGGCATGTTTTCGTCGACGTCCGCGCCGCTTACCGCGGGAACGAGCGCACGGCGCACCGCGTCGCGTGTTCCGGCAGGTCCCGTGATTTCAAAATACGGCAATCTGAATTTCTTTACGTCGCGCAGGTAGTAGAGAAGTGATGCAAGCCCCACACAGTGATCGGGGTGTGTGTGCGTAAAAATTATGCGGTCGATAAAGCCCGGGTCTACGCCGGCATTCAGCAAGTTCATCACGGGACTGGTGCCGCAATCGATCAGAATATGCCCGTTCACGAGATAATGCGAACAGTCGTTGCCTTTCACCGGCACCATGTCCTGCGAGCCCAGGCAAAGTACTTTGAATTCTGCCATAAATTTCTCCTTATAATAGACTATACGGCGGAGAAACGTCGCCGCCTTTCCGCCGCAAATGTCGCGTTAAATTACTTGTTCGTGTTGTATCCGTCGGGATTCATCGTCTGCCACTTCCACAGCGAAGCGCACATTTCGTCGATGCCGCGTTCCGCAACCCAGCCGAGATCGCGCTTAGCCTTGTCTGCGTTTGCATAACAAGCCGCAATATCGCCGGCTCTGCGCGGGCAGATTTTGTAGGGCAGTTTCTTGCCGCAAGCCTTTTCAAACGCGTGAATCACGTCGAGCACGCTGTAACCTTTGCCGGTGCCGAGGTTGTAGATGTGTACGCCGGTTTCGTTTATTTTTTCGATGGCCTTGACGTGACCGATCGCAAGGTCGACGACGTGAATGTAGTCGCGCACGCCTGTTCCGTCGGGAGTGTCATAGTCGTTGCCGAACACGTTGATTTCTTTCAGTTTGCCGCTCGCAACCTGCGCGATATACGGAGTGAGATTATTCGGGATTCCTTTCGGATCTTCGCCGATAAGTCCGCTTTCGTGTGCGCCAACGGGGTTGAAGTAACGCAGAAGAATGACGTCCCATGTGTTATCGGAAGTGTAGAGATCCTTCAACACGGTTTCGAGCATGAGTTTTGTCGAACCGTAGGGATTAGTCGTAGAGAGCGAGCAATCTTCGTCGAGCGGCAGTCTTTCGGGAGTGCCGTAAACGGTCGCGGAAGAAGAAAACACGATTTTCTTTACGTTGTGCGCACGCATTGTTTCGAGCAGTACGAGAGTACCGTAAATATTGTTGTCATAATATTCCAGCGGTTTGCGCACGCTTTCGCCCACGGCTTTGAGCCCGGCGAAGTGAATGACGCTGTCGATTTTGTTTTCCGAGAAGATCTTTTCCATAGCGGCCCTGTCGCGCATGTCGGCATTATAGAACTTGATTTTCTTGCCGGTGATCTTTTCCACGCGTTTTATGCTTTCGTCGCAGGAGTTGACCATGTTGTCGAACGCGATGACGTTGAAACCGCGATTAAGAAGTTCGACTTCGGTGTGAGTGGCGATATAACCCGCACCGCCCGTGACGAGAATGTTTTTGTCCATATTGTGCCTCCGTAAGATTTGGGATTCGACTATATTATATAGCGATCCGGATAAAAAAGCAACGATTTAGACGCAAAAACAGTTGTTAATTCGCGTGCGATATGCTATAATACAAAGCGGTACGAACAAAGTTCACAACCACAGAAAAAAGCAAAAAATCTTTTTGGAGGGCAACAATGCATTTTTCAAGGGAAGTAGAAGAAATGGTTTGCGTCCGCAAGGGTCCAAACCACGGTCCCGCGCCCATACCCGAAGAGGGAAGATGGGTTCAGGCAAAGGAAATCAAGGACATCAGCGGTCTTACTCACGGCATCGGCTGGTGCGCTCCGCAGCAGGGCGCGTGCAAACTCACGCTTAACGTCAAGGAAGGCGTTATCCGCGAAGCACTCGTCGAAACCATCGGTTGCTCGGGTATGACTCACTCCGCCGCAATGGCAGGCGAGATTCTCCCCGGCAAAACCATCCTGGAAGCGCTCAACACCGACCTTGTGTGCGACGCAATCAACACCGCTATGCGCGAACTGTTTTTGCAGATCGTTTACGGCAGAACCCAGTCCGCTTTCTCCGAGGACGGTCTTGAAATCGGCGCAGGTATGGAAGACCTCGGCAAGGGACACCGCAGTCAGGTCGGTACCATTTACAGCACCGAAGCGAAAGGCGTCCGCTACCTTGAAATGGCAGAGGGATATATCACCAAACTCGCACTCGACAAGGACAACCTTATCATCGGCTACGAGTTCGTCAAGATGGGCGTTATGATGGACAAGATCCGCGCCGGCATGAGCGCAGATCAGGCACTCAAAGAGTCTACCGGTCACTACGGCAGATTCGAAGGTGCGGCAAGCTATATCGATCCGCGCACGAAGTAAGGAGGTTTTATCATGAGTATCACTTTTGAAGGTTACGAGAAAAGAATAGACAAGATCAACGCTTGCCTTAAAAAATACGGCATCAAAGACCTCGAAGCGGCGCGCCGGATGTGCCTCGACAAAGGATTCGATCCCGATAAAATCGTAAAGAGCACCCAGAACATCGCGTTCGACAACGCTTCCTGGGCATATACCTTGGGTTGCGCAGTCGCAATCGCAAAGGGTTGCAAAAAGGCTACCGACGCAGCAGTCGCTATCGGCGAAGGCTTGCAGGCGTTCTGTGTTCCCGGCTCCGTTGCAGAGCAGCGTGAAGTCGGTCAGGGACACGGCAACCTCGCGGCAAGACTTCTCAGCGAAGACACCCATTGCTTCTGCTTCCTCGCAGGTCACGAGAGTTTCGCGGCTGCCGAGGGTGCAATCGGCATCGCTCGCACCGCTAACAAGGTAAGAAAACAACCTCTTCAGGTTATTCTTAACGGTCTCGGAAAAGATGCCGCTATGATCATTTCCAGAATCAACGGCTTTACCTACGTTCAGACCAAGTACGACTATTTCAGCGGCAAACTCAATATCGTCAAAGAATACGCTTATTCCGATGGCGAGAGAGCAAAAGTCCGTTGCTACGGTGCGGACGACGTTCGCGAAGGCGTTGCGATCATGCAGCACGAGAAGGTTGACGTTTCCATCACCGGCAACTCCACCAACCCGACGCGTTTCCAGCATCCGGTTGCAGGTACCTACAAGAAATGGGCTATCGACAACGGCAAGGCTTACTTCTCCGTGGCTTCCGGCGGCGGTACCGGCAGAACGCTTCACCCCGACAACATGGCGGCGGGCCCTGCGTCCTACGGCATGACCGACACCATGGGCAGAATGCACTCCGACGCGCAGTTCGCGGGTTCGTCATCTGTTCCGGCGCACGTCGAAATGATGGGACTTATCGGCATGGGCAACAACCCGATGGTTGGCGCTTCCGTCGCTTGCGCAGTCGCAGTCGAAGAGGCTATGAACAAGTAATCGGATTTACAACCCGGTATTAAATCAGAATAATCGAAACGGCTTCCGTAAAACACGCGGAAGCCGTTTTTGTTTATTATGAAAGTATTACGCCTGAAATCGAAGGATTTATTTTCTAAAACCCGATCTTTTTGATATGCGCCGCGAGGTTTTCGCCGTAAATATGCCCGCCCAGCGCGTTCGGATGGAGAAGGTCGGAATAGTACTCTTGGAGATTCGGGACGAGAGTAAAGCCGTCGACCACGCGGATATTGTCATACTTCGCCGCCGTTTTTTCGATCATCTTTGAAATTTCTTTCAGTTCGTCAATGTTACTTGACGCATCACCGCGCCAGATCGGCGTAATCGCAAGAACCGGCACGCCCGGATAAACGTTTTCCAGCGCCTCGTAAAATTTCGTCACGCGCTCGAGTTTGTCGGGGGAGCGGTGCTGATTCGTGCCCATCGCGACTATGATTTTGTCAGGGTAGTAGCCGGGCATGGGAGTTATCACTTTTTCGTCGTACCGGTAGCCTCCGATGCCCTGATTGAGAATTTCGTATCCGAGCGCACGGTTTGCGACGTTGACGTAGGTTTCGCCCGTTCTGAAAGTACCGTAACCCTGTGTAATCGAGTCGCCGATCCACAAAACTTTGGTTTCGCGCGGCGCGACGGGAGCCCATTCGCCGTCGATTTCCACGTCTTTTATTCCACACTCGAAGTCGAGCGGTAAATAAACGACCACGTTCTTTTTACCTGCAGGTAAAATAAATTCTGCTCGCGCTTCGATTACGTTGCCCTCGGTGTGGAAAATACTCATCGGCACGCCGTCAACAAATGCCTCGATCGTATCGCTCGGGTGTCCGCCGAACACGCGATAGGTAAGAGCGATTTTCTCGGCGGTACCGGTAAATTCCAGCGTGACGGACGAGGAATATACCGCGCGTTCGCTGTAAAAGGGGTTAAATGTGAGATAATCGACCTGTTCGTCGGTATAATGGCTGAACGAAATAAAACCGCCGTCACGTTCCTTTGTCGAGTACGCGCCGTGTATGAGAGAACGAAGTTCTTTGTCGTTTAGTTTCATGATTTTCTCCCGAATAAAGAATGTACGTTAAGTAGATTATACAACTTTACGCCGAATAAAGTCAACGGGATTGCTTTGTGCGCATTGCCATATTTTAAGGAATTTAAGATATTAACTTTCACGTACAGTCTATTTATTTGCCTTTTACATTAAAATAGTATATAATCATCATACAGGACTTTGCGGCGCACCCGCGCTTAAAGCAATGTGACGACGGAGAAACAATGCAGATTTTAACGCTGATCAATCAAATAGTAATAGGCATAGTATCGGTTGCGTTTACCTTCCAGATAATATATCTTTTTCTGTTCTTTCTTAAACCCGAAAAATATCCTGCGGCGAAACGCAAACACAAGTTCGCCGTTATTATTTGCGCGCACGACGAAGACGACGTAATCGGCGCGACCGTCCGTAATCTCGCGTTGCAAAAATACGATAAAGAGAATTTTAAGGTTTTCGTTGTTGCGGACAACTGTGCGGATAATACCGCGGAAGAGGCGAGAAAAGCGGGCGCAACCGTGTTCGAACGCAACGAACAAAATCCGAAAAAACGCGGCGCGGCTTACGCGCTGGAATACGGTATAGCGAAAATTTTGGAAGAGTATCCCGAAGTCGAAGCGTTTATTCGTTTCGACGCGGACAATTTTCCGCTTCCCGACTATATCGACAAGATGAACGACGCGTTCGACAGCGGCATTACGCTCGCGCGCGGCTACAACCACGCAACCAACCTTACGCAAAATATCGTTTCGGGCGTTTCGGGACTGTGGTATATCCGCGATTGCAGGTTCAACTGTCACGCGCGCTCCGCGCTCCGTATCGGCGAAATGCTCGTCGGCGGCGGCATGATGTTCTCGGCGGACATTATGCGCGAACAGGGCGGATGGAAAGAAATGACGTTCAGCGAGGATGCCGAGTTTACCTGTAACCAACTTTTCAAAAAACGCAAAGCGCACTACGTTTCCGACGCGGTCGTGTACGAAGACCAGCCGTCCGCGGTAGGACAGTTGTTCAAGCGCAATATGCGCATGGGCAGGGGGCTTTTGCGGCTTTTCTTCACGCACGGACTGAGATGTCTTTTGGACTTTTTCATCAGTTTCAGGTATTCGTTCCTCGATATGTTCCTGACGCTGTTGTTTATCCCGATTGCAGGTTTATGTTGTTTCTGGTTCCCGACATACTACGCGATACTGTTCAGCCAATGTCTTGCTCCGCTCACGCACGCACAATTCGTCGGAGAGGTAATGAACGTAGTCTACATACTGGCGTTCGCATTCGTTATTCCGTTTATTTTGCAAGCCTTTCTTGTCTATGGTCTTGACAAAAAGAAGATCGGCGTACCGCTCAAAAAACTGTTACCCGCGATCATTTCGTTTCCGCTGTTTATGGTGGTGTATGCGCTCGGTATAACCGCAGGCTTTTTGTTCCGCGCCAAGTGGAAGTCGGTGGGCAGGAGCAAATTTTACGACGAGAGTTTCGTTAAAAAAATAGAAGCCGAAACGGGAGTATCGTTCGATTATATCTTAAACGGAGCGAAACCCGAGTCGGTCGACGGTGAAAACGAAACGCCGGTTGATAATAACGAACCGGCAGGCGAGTTGCCCGGAAACGCGGCGACAGAAACGGAAAGTATAGCCGAAGTCGCGGCAACGACAACCGAAACCGACGAGTAAAAAATCGCGTAAAAAGCCTAAAAAATTTTTTATTCGCGCGGTAAAATCTAAAAACAACATAAAAAATCGATAAAAAAGCCCGAATTTCATAAATCGGGCTTTTTGCATGCCGGATACTTGCGGCAAATACGCTTGACTATTTTTTTGATAGATAATATACTAAAAGAGTAAATAAATTTGCGGCGAGCCGGCTTGAATTTGCGGCGAGCCGGAAGGAGAGAACAATGGCTGAAAATAAGAGCAAGGGACAACAACTTATGGACAAACTGTCCTACAAGAAACGCAATTTCTTCGAGATTTCGTCCGAGAAAGAAATCGACAAGATGTACGAATACTGCGAGGGTTACAAGGACTTCCTCGAC
>CAKQVV010000063.1 GCA_934277845.1 uncultured Clostridia bacterium | reverse complement strand
GGTATTAGTGCCTCGAACGGCATGACCATAAACAGCGGCAACATTTCCATTAACATCAACTCATTTTACGGTAAAAAAAGTATCGGGCTTCTTTCAAGTAATGGTTCTATCAAAGTAGAAGGGATCGCGACACTTGATATTGAAGCTAAAACCGGAGCGATGTTAACATATCGCGGAGATATCATACTGTCCGGAAAGGGTGAGAAAAAAATACTGACAAATGTAGGTGAGGACACGTGGCAACAGTATGGTATCTATGCCCAAAATGGTGTTATAGATATTTCCGGTTCGGGAAAGGTAACCGTTGATTTCATTAACGGAGGCGCGTCTCGGGGAATTTTGTCAGAAAAAGGCGCTATCAAGATACACGATAATGCAAACGTCGAAGTAAACGGGGGTTTTTACGGACTTTACAGTCGTTATAATTCTCCACCTACAAATCATACCGGAATTGAGATTACAGATAGTACCGTAAAAATTATGTCTTCTGTTGACAAAAGCGGTACTGCTGCTTTTGTAAGCTCAGGCAATCAAAAAATAACTATAAAAAATAGCGTGGTAACGGCAGAATCACGAGAAAAAGTCTTTTCGTGCGGAGAAGAAGCCTTTTTGGAGCTGTTGGGTAGTTCTATGGTTTATCTTAAGGGAAGTTATCCCGCAATATGGAACAGTGAGAATCATATATTTGATTTAGCAACAGGAGGCAGCATAACATTCGCAAGCACCTTTTATACTGTGCCTATTTGTGCAAAACTCGGAATGAATACAAATGTGGAAGCCGGAACAAAAGGCGATGAAACAACAGCAGGGTCAGGGATATTCAAATATGATCCATTCGGAAAATACGGTCTTAGTTTGTGGCGTTTCGTTTACGGCGATACCACGGTTGCCTCTGCCGTTGCGGACGACGTTACGATAAGCGGAATTACGGACGCGGTTTTGACGGAACAAGATGTAAAACTTACGCTTACGGGCGACAATTTCAAAGCGATTGCAAAAGATACGGACGTAACGGCGTGGTTCAGGAATATGCCGAAAGGTCTTTCCGCAAAGGCGAAAGCGGACGTTGCGGCAGGTGCAACCGAAATGACGATTACCATAAGCGGAACACCTACGGAAGCGAAGGCTGAATCCTTGTGGATAGAAATCCCTGTCGGTACATTGAAAACGACAAATTACGGAATGACTGTAGGCTTTGAAAATGCCAAATATGACATCGTTTCGGGTACGCTCGTTGATTGTCCTGAAGGAATTAAAGGGCTTGTTTTCAACAAATCTGAGCAAGACGGAATTCCTGCAAACGTAGCCTATACCGTACAGAACGGCAGAAAAATATATGCAGGAAAATATACGGCAACACTGACTCTTAAGATAGGTTATAAATGGTCTGACGGAACGACTGCGCCGAAAACGGTTGAATGGGAAATCGCACGACGTCCTATTGAAGTGGAGTTAACGATTGAAAAAGATACGTATGAATATACGGGTTACGCCATTACGCCTTCGCATACCGTCAAGGATAAAGTTTCGTTAAGCGTATTAGACGCAAGCGAATATTCTGTGTCTTATGAACGCAACAAAGAAATCGGTACGGCAACGATGACTGTAAGTGATAAGGACGGCGGAAATTATCAAATCACTGCTCCTGTTTCAAAGACGTTTAAAATTGTCCAAGGCACAAAAACTCCGCCTTCGGGATTGAAAGGCATTGCTCCGTCGGATGAAGGCGCAACGGACGGCAAGATAACGGGAACGACCGCCGATATGGAATACTCCACCGATACGGAGTTCACTTCACCCAAACCTTGTACGGATACTGAAACAACCGGTCTTGCCGAAGGAACGTATTACGTTCGCTATAAAGCAACCACTACCACCGCAGCAAGCAATTCTGTTGCCGTTCACGTAAGACTGAATACTGTTACCGTTGTTGACGGCAACGGCGAAACCGTTACCAAACACAAAAGCGGAACAAGCGTTACCGTGACAGTTACGATACCTACGGGCAAGTCGTTCAAGAAATGGGTTTATGAAGGCGTTACCATTCCTGCGGCGGACGTAATGAAACAGGAAATTACGTTCACTATGCCCGAAAAGGACGTTGTATTGACTGCTTTGTTTGATGATATTATTTACAATATAACGGTGACAGACGGAACGTCGAGCGCGCCTACGGCAAAATATGGCGAAAGCGTAACCGTAACGGCAGAAGATAAAGAAGGCAAAGTATTCAAAGGCTGGAAAGACGAAAGCGGAGAAATCGTCAGCACCGAAAAGAGTTATAAATTTACAGTATCAGCAGAAAAAACCCTTACGGCTGTGTATGAAGATGCTCCCGCGGCAAAGAAAGGACTTTCGGGCGGCGCGATTGCAGGTATCGTAATCGGTTCGGTGCTGCTTGCAGGAATCGGCGGATTTGCAATCTTCTGGTTTGCAGTCAAGAAAAAGACGTTTGCAGACTTGGGCGTTGCTTTGAAGAAAGGCTTTACGGCAATCGGAAACTTCTTCAATACTCTCGGAGCAAAAATCAAAGCATTGTTTACTAAGAAGAAATAAGATGGCATAATAACAACGAGCCGTTCGTAGTCAAATGCGGACGGCTCAAATTCTAAAAGGCGATATTTTAATTTACAGGAGCGGATATGGCTAACGAAAACAACAAAATCAAACTGCTTCTTTTGTGGGATATTTTAAGCAAGAACACCGATGAAAACCACGCAATGAACGCAGACGAGATAAGGGAAGAACTTGCAAAGCGTGGGATAAGCGTAATGCGTAAGGTGATTGCAGACGACATAGCCGTATTAAATGAATATGGATATGAGGTGTTGTCCTACAAGAAAAAGTATTACTATTATTACGTTGTAAGCCGTCCGATAGAAACTGCGGAAGTAGTTATGCTTGCAGACGCGGTCAACGCTTCAAAACTCCCGGCTACGCAAAAGAAAGCACTTGTAGAAAGGCTTTCGAGCTTTCTGTGTTCTCATCAGGCGGAGAGTGTATCAAAGCACATTATTTCGTTTGAAAAAAGCAGAAAGGGGAGCAGTTCTCTTATATACAACGTGGACTCAATAGAAAGAGCTATCAACGAGAACAAGAAAATATCGTTCCTGTATTTCGACTACGACGACAAGCATAAAAAGGTGTATAGGAAAGATGGCAAGAGATACGTTGTCAGTCCTGCCTATATGGTGTGGAATAAGGATAATTATTATTTACTATGTTTTTCTAACGGGTATGCGGATCTTGTAACGTATCGCCTTGACAAAATGGACGACGTAAAGGTGGATGAAACCGAGCGCGAGCCGCACCCCGAATATGAAAAGTTCAACACCGACGAATACAGAAAGCAAGTGTTCTCTATGTTTGGAGGGGAGCTTTGCAACGTAACGCTGTTGTTCGAGCCGAGCATACTTTCGGATATGTTTGACAGGTTCGGCGACGATATACGGATACGCAAGGTTGATGACAACGTATATTCCGTTGACGTAAGCGTTCAAGTGTCAAAAACGCTTTTTGCGTGGATTGTCGGAACGCAAGGTAAAGTGAAAATCAGATCCCCAAGAAAAGTATTGGATGAATTTAATAATTTCGTTGCGAAAATCAAGGAAGAATACTAATCAAACATTAACAAATTGTTGCTCTCGCTTTTGCGGGAGCATATTTTTTTATCTGCTCACAAAAAAACTTTTGAAAAAACCTTTCAATGCCAAATATTTGGAATTGAAAATTTGAAATAGATAGTCTTTTATGATATAATACGGCTACAATCTAAATTGAACGCAAAGTTCAGTTTAGTAAAAAGAGGTACTACGGATGAGAACGCTCAACACGACGACATTGGACAATATGGAAAAATTCATTATCGACTACCAAAAGAGAAAAGGCAAATCGCCAAGTTTCAGAGAGGTAATGAAAGCATTGAATATGAGTTCGCTTAACCTTGTAAGAACGTATATCCTTGCGCTTGAAAACAGCGGCAGGATAGAGCGGACAAGGCTCGGCAATATCGATATGTTGCCGAAGCTGAAGCCGAGCGGAGTGGCAATCACGCCTATCGTCGGTTCTATCGCGTGCGGACAACCTGTTGACGCGGTGGAGCAGATAGAAGAAAGCGTTACGCTCCCGCGAGCGATTTTCGGCGGTGGGGACTTGTTTATTCTTCATACGCACGGCGATAGTATGATTGACATCGGTATCAAGCACGGCGATCTTGTCGTTATCAGAAAACAGAACTCGGCAGAGAACGGCGATATTATAGTCGCTATGATGAACGGTGAAACAACGCTGAAACGTTTTTATAAACGGAACGGAAAAGTGGTGCTACACCCGGAAAACAAAGAGATGAAAGATATTATCGTCAAAGACTGTGAGATACAGGGCGTTTTGGTAAGCTGTATCCACATATATAATTAAATCGGTATCAAGCGTTTTTGCCCCGAAAGCGCAAAGATATATAATTGGATTACAAATGATGTCTGACTGTTGTATTGGAGTTATCCCGACCATACCGTAGCAGTTAGATAAATTCAAATCGTTTGTAAGTTTAGGGAGAAAGGAGGTTGTATTTATATGAAATACGCAATGTGTCCGAAATGCGGTCGTCGCCTGTGTAAGGGCGAGAACGGAACGAAAGTGGAAATGGAGTGTCCGAAGTGCGGAGAATTTGCTTCCGTTATCATCGAAGAAGATGATATACATATCAGCAAAAAGCCGATCTTTACGACGCCGGACGTTCCGACAAAACTAAAACAACACGCCTAAATACTCAAACTGAAAACTGAATAGTATAGTGGGGAAAGAAGTGCCGTTGTATTTCTTTTCTGACATCTTGTTATGAGGCTGAACTCGACAGAGAATCGTGAGGAGCCTGACAGATAGTAAAATCCTGAAAGCATAGGGTTACTCTATTTGTCAGGCTTCTTTTTTGATGCCTTTTTATGCCCGATTGCGAGGATTTTACCCCTCGCAGTCGGGCTTTTTTCGTTGTGGGCAGGAATCTGTCCGATTGCGATTTTCAAACACAAAAATCAAAATCGGAGGATTTCAACAATGAAAAAGAAAGTCTATTACAAACTTAACCGTTACCAAGTAACCAAAGTCGAAGTGGAAACCGCAGAGCAGGAACAAGCGGTAAAAATGCTGAACCGTGAAATGGATCGCTTTACAAAGTCGGAAGATACATATTACGAAAAATGTTCTTCACTCGATGAAATGTATGAAGAAACAGGCTATGAACCTGCGGACGATAATCCGAACCCGGAAGAGCAGTTTATAGAGAGCGAACGGCAAGCCGAAATAAAAAAGCAAGTACATAAAGCACTTCGGCAACTTAATCCGCGTCAACAGGCTATGGTGCAGATGGTTTTTTTCGAGGACAAATCGCAAGACGAAGTTGCCGAGTATTTTGGCATAGGCAAACAAGCAGTAAGTAACGCAATGCAACGTATTTATGCCGCCTTGAAAAAAATTTTAGAAAAAAATTAAGATTTATGCTGCCAGACCGTGTACTGACACCCCGAAACTTTCCAATAGTAGTGAGGGGGTATGAATCCCGAACAAAAACGGCAGTCAGGAGGTAGGACGCAATGACCGAAATTAAAAACAGACATTTGCCCGAACAGGGCGAAATAGACAGAACAAAAATCGAAGGATATTCCTTACGGAGCGGCGCGTTCTATTCTTGGCTGAAAGAAAGCGGCTATACAACGAGCCAAATCGCAACGCGCCTTGATATGGACGAGCAAGAATTTGTACATAAGCTCAAAACAAAGCAACTGTTCGGCAGAGAACATTTGCGGATTCTGATTGAAACGATGGGCGCGTCTGCGGCTTGCTTTGCGATATTCTTTCCGACCTTTGAACTTCGGCAGCAGATATATTTTGAGGTGTTCGGGAAAGAATTGCCCTTGCAGGAAAAAAGACAAAGGAGGTGGAAGAAAAATTGAGCGACATCAGAAGAAACGCAGACAGAAATCGCGCAATTCAAGCGATGATGACGGACGGAGAACAACTCAAAACGTTTTATCGTTTCGTTGCGAACAATCCGCATATCGCATTGCACGATGCCTGTCAGATCGTAATCGAGCGACCGAACGCGAGCGTATGCTTTTCTTTTGAAGAGTGGAACGCGCAAGGGCGAAGAGTTACAAAGGGCAGAAAAGGCATTCCGTATTACGACAGCGACGGTAACAAATACTTCGCATTCGACGTTGCCGACACGCACGGCGAGAATCGTTACAGACGTATAACGCAACCCGTAAAAAAGATTTTGGACGGGCTTGACTTGTTGAACGGCACGGAAATTGCGGACAGCAATCGCGGCGATTACCGCATTATGCTTTCGGGAGTCGTAACTTATCTCGGACAGAACGATTTTCTGACCGAAAACGACGAGATAAGAAACAGACTCATTGCAGAAGGCGTTGCGTATTCGTTGTATTCGACAACGGGTTTTCCGAAAGAACGGGGAATCACGCTGAAAGGTTATCCTTACGGTTTACAGGATAACGCGGATCTGTTTCGTGAAGTGCAGAAAGCGACGGAAGTCTTACAACAGGACATAAACGACGCGATTTACAACAAGCAAAACGAAGTACCCGTTATCGACGACATTGACGAAGAATACGTTTCGGACGAGCCTGTAATTCCGAAAGCGGACGAACATCCCGTAGCTCAGGAAGAAAAAACGACGGTTTTGCCGTATTATGCGGAATATTTACGAGTTCAAAAAGCGAACCCCGACAGCATTGTCGTATACCGTTTGGGCGATTTTTACGAAGTAATGGGCGAAAAGGCTGAACAAGCCGCGACCATTCTCGATTTAACGCTCACGGGACGAAACGTAGGTTTAGACGAAAGAATTCCTATGTGCGGTTTTCCGTATCACGTTGCGGACAGATATTTGGGAAAACTTACGGAGTCGGTTAGCGTTGTCGTGGTTGAGCCGGACGCAGAGCCTTTTAAGATTCTTTCGCGCGACGAAGCAAGAAAAACATCTGAACTTGAAGAATTATCGCCCGAAGAAAGCGAAGAGCTTGACCGCATTTTTTCCGAACAGGAAGAAACGGACGAGCAACCCGATTATGTAGGCGAGATAGACACGCGTTTCCCGATTGACGACGATTACGGCGATGAAGATGAACCGACTGACGAAGAAATCGAAGAGGCGTTTGAAGCCGCAGAAGAAGAGGAATCGGACGAAGAAACAGAAGATTACGATTACGAAGAAGATAAAAAGCCGACCAAAGAGCCGAAACCCGAAAACAGGGGAAAACCGATTTGGGAACGCCGCAATCGACCGAGTATGCAAAGGTCGCTGTTCGACGAGTTTGAGGAAAAAACGCCCGAAGAAAAGTTTACCGAACAAATACTGAAAGACGGTAGCGGTGTAAGCGGCGGAAAAATCCGCATTTATACCGAATACAAGAAAAACCCGTATGAGAAAGATTTTGCTCGTTTTTTAAGTCGTGAGTATGGTATCGGCGGTCGTGGCGGACCTGACGGCATTGACGAAATGCACGACGGCAAAGGCATTCGTTTTAGCAAAAAGAACACGGAAACGGGCGAAATCGAAGTTGCGGTAAACCTGAAATGGGAGCAAGTTGCCGTAAAAATTGCCGACCTTATAGACCAAGACAACTACCTTAACGAAAGAGAGCAGAAAGAATACGCAACGCTTGTCAGATTCCGCGAAGAAAGACAAACCGCAAAAGACGATAACGACCTTATAAAAACAATAGCAAGGCAAATCGTAGAATACGGCACAGCGCATACATATTGCGAAAAATACAGCGATTATCCGGATTATCTCGGAGAAAGTATGCAGTTTTATACGCAACACTACGAAGCCGTAAACAAAGAAATTGCAAAGTTCGATGAAGTTCGTGCCGTTGGTAATGGTAATATTTATCCTTATTCTTCGCTGAATATCTTGTTCAAACTTCCGTATTGCCCCGTATGGCAGGCAAGAGAGGAACGTAATAGACAAAGCGATGAAAGAGTGAAGGAATACGTTGACCGTTTCACTCGGCAATGTGCGGACGAATATAAGCCGTCCTATGATAAAACCGTCGTATTAAGCGTGAAATCCGACGAAATGCCGGAACGTGAGTATCTTTTTCTGAAAGACCATCGTGAAGATTTTACGAAATACTTTTTGAAACAAAAAGGCGTAGAAAACGTTGACCTTTCAATGCAAAGGATAGAAATAACGTTTGACAGAAAGTATATCGAATCGCTTATTGCGGGAAACGAACAAACGCCCGAAGAAGGAGGAAAAATACGAAAAATAGCAAATGCCATACTTGCGGAAGGAATCAAAGAAAGCACGGAAGGTAACTACTGTTCGTTTTTCGAGGATTTCAAAGATAATGAAAACTTTGTTCGTAGTCACAAAAATGAAATAGCCGAAGAACTGTGCAGACGAGAAGAAGTTTCCGACGTGGAAATGACCGACGACGGCTTTGACGTCAACTACTACACTCAATATCTTTGGAATTATAAGGACGAACAAGAGGATAGCACGGCTGTTTCGGATTTAGACGCAGAAGAAGATGAAGAGTGGGAGAACCGTATCGAACGCGGCGAGATAACGCCGATAGAGCCTACCGATGAACCCACAAAAGAAAGCAATACAGACCTGACGAAAATCGGTTTCGAGCAAAGTGAACTTGGCGGCGCGAAACAGCGTTTCAGAAACAATATCGAAGCCATAAAGTTAGTCAATAGGCTCGTAAACTCACAAAAAGAAGCAACCGATGAAGAACGGAAAGTGCTTGCAAAGTATGTCGGGTGGGGCGGTTTGGTGCAAGCGTTCGACGAACATAATACCGCGTGGCAAAACGAATATAAGGAACTGAAAGACGTTCTGAGCGTAGAAGAATACGCGGCGGCAAAAGGTAGCGTTCTGAACGCTCACTATACAAGTAAAACCGTAATCGACGGTATTTACAATGCGCTCACTCGTTTCGGCGTAAAAGGCAACAACCGCATATTAGAGCCTGCAATGGGAACGGGCAATTTCTTCGGCTTTATGCCGCAAGAGATAGCAAACGGCGCAAAACTTTACGGCGTAGAACTTGATAGAGTTACGGGTAAAATCGCAACGAAACTGTATCCGCAGGCGAAAATTCAGATTAAAGGCTTTGAAGAAACGTCGTTCGCAGACAATTCGTTCGACCTTATGGTTACAAA
>CAKQVV010000062.1 GCA_934277845.1 uncultured Clostridia bacterium | reverse complement strand
TTTGCTATACAAAACATAAGATAATACATAACCGAATCGTAAATCGTCATTACCAGCATTTTTACGAGCGAGAATCTGACCGACATACCGAAAAAGGAAACGTATTTCGTCATGTACGAATATCTCGCATTATCACTCATAAACCCCTGAATCACACTGACGAGCGGCAATTCATAAAGTCCCATAATAAAACGATAGGCGACAGTAGCCACAAGTACAACGAACAGCATTGAATTGACAAACGTTCTGGAATCCGTTGCAAATATGTTTTTTACGGTGACAAGTACTTCTCCGAACGCCGTAAAAAGTCCCAAAATCGTTCCGCCGTTCAAAAACGTTATCAGCGCGGTGTTGAGCATATCACCCACTCCCGCCGACGCAAAGGCGCGGAATACCGGCAAAAGAAACGTCAGTCCCAAACTGAGAAGTACGATAAACATGACCGTAAGATAAGCCAGTATCGCCCAGACGTATCGGAATTTCGACAGTAATAATTTGACAGCGTTCTTAAACGACATACCGGCCTCCTCAGTAGTATTTTTTGCAGTCGCGACGCTCGATGCCGGAAAGTTCGAACATTGCGACGAGAACGTACGTGGTGACGTACTGCATAATGAGCGCGATAAACACGCTGTTCACTATTGACTGAATCAAAGCCGGCACAGCCAAACCTACCATGACGGTACTTACGACCAAATAAATAAGAAACGGTAAAATAAGCGCGAAACTCAGTGCCGTTTTGTCGCCAGCACCGTCAAGTCCTATCGCCGCGGAGAAAGCATCTTTGAACGAATAACCGTAAATCAGCATCGTTGCCGACGTGAACATAAGCGGACGTACGGTCACCAGCAACGCGATAAACCCCAGTGCCGACAATATCCCCACGACTACGGTCACCCACAGTGTTGCCGCGCCGAGATTTTCAAGTATAAAAACAAACAACGTAAGCACGCACACGACCAAAATTTTGTACACAACGTAGATCACGACAATTAGCGAAAAAACTTTAATGACCGGCGGAACGCAGTTGTTAAGCGTGGAAAACAATTGACGGAAAGTGAGCTTTCCCGTCTTGAAATGCCGCTCTTCAATTCCCATAGTGTAACTTATACACAAAAGCATCAGGATTAAGCCGACCGGGATCATATATGGATAGTCGGTAATCAGTTCGCGCTTGAATACCAGAAAGAATATATCCGAAAACTTTTCGATACCGGAAACGGCTTCGGTCGGTATGATAAGTCCGAAGCCGGCAGGCTGCATAAAAAACGCGACAACCGCCGCAGGCACGATCGACAGTGTAAGCAACCGCAAAATATGCGGAAATAAATATTTCAATGTCATCCTGACGTATTTCACAAGTTTATTATACACCCTTATGAAAATAATTGCAACAGAATAATCGACTTGCTTGACAATATCGATGCCGGCGTATTATAATAAATCCGATACCGCTAGGGGCGCAACGAAAATGTTGCTGAGATGTGCCGTGTGTCCGGACTGTCCCTTTGAACCTGTGAGTCAGTACTCGCGTAGGGAAGCTGTCTGTAAATATTTTCAATGCAAGCAGATTAAAAGCAACCCACCGTACTTTCCGCGGTGGGTTTTTCGGTGGTATTAAAGGAGTTTTATAATGGAATGGTTTAAAGAAAACTGGCTCGTACTGTTATCGATTTTTATCGTAATAGTCGGCGTAATCGTTGCGTTCGCGGTTTCAAGCGCGCTTAACAAAAAAGCGGCGCAAAAATCCACTACCCGCGACCTGACTTTCGGCGCAGTGTGCATCGCCGCTTCATTCTCGCTCTCGTTCTTCGGATATGAGCTTCCGCAGGGCGGAACCATCACCCCGGCGTCGGTACTGCCGATCATGCTGTACTGCCACTACCAGGGATTCAAAAAGAGTTTGCCCGTATGCATCGCATTCACGCTGTTGCAATTCATGCAGAATCCGTACTTACTTCACCCGTTTCAGGTTATTCTCGACTACTTTATCCCCTATCTCGCGCTTATTCTGCTAAGCGTGTTTCCCTTCCGCCGCGACAAGTACAACGCTTTGCTTTCCGAAAATAAAAGCACGATGCCGTCTCACATCGGCTTATTTATTGGCGCGGTTATGTACATTGTCGTCCGCTACACCAGCCACGTTCTTTCCGGCGCGATCTTCTTTAAAGAATATGCATGGGAAGGTTGGGGAGCATGGAGCTACAGTTTCGTGTACAATCTCTTTGCAGTTGCCGACGCGGCTATCGCCGTTGCGGCAGGCGCTGCGTTACTTGCGAATAAGGCATTCGATACTTTTATGGCTAAATCGTTCCACGCTGAGAAGTGTACCGACGCCTGTGCAAAAGATGACGAGGGAGCTGGTACCTGCACTGACGAACGGTAACGGTAACCCAGTGGGCGGGATCGAGCCGGTGACGACCGCAATGTTTATCGCCGTTTGTATCGCTATTATTGCGGCTATTCCTGCCGACAAATAGCATCCGAAACGATCGTTTGCGTTCTTTGCGATTCTTGCTGCGTGCCATATCACCACGAAGTACACCGCAATTACCGCAACACATCCCACGAATCCCAGTTCCTCGCCTATCACGCCAAAAATGAAATCACTTTCCGAAAACGGCAAGAATAAGTATTTCTGACGCGAGTTGAAAAGTCCGAGTCCGAATAATCCGCCGCTTCCGAGCGCATAAAACGACTGAATCAACTGATACCCTTCTCCCAGCGGCGAACTCCACGGATTCAGAAACGCGGTTAACCGTTTCAGACGGTACGGTTCCAGTATTATAAAAACGGGGACCAGCAAAACGACCGGCACTGTCAGTATAGCAAAATGTTTCATTTTCGCTCCGCCAACAAACAGCATTGCGAACATAAGCATGATCATGCACATGGTGATCGACATGTTCGGTTCCGCAATAATGAGCACGCACATCGCGACTCCCACCGCAAGCACGGGAATCAAGCCGCGAAACGTGCTCATTTTTTCATGATTTTTTGCCATATAGGCGGCGGTAAAAATTATAAAACCGAATTTCGCGATTTCGCTCGCCTGAATAGTGAAAAACGGAAGGTTTATCCACCGTTTCGCCCCATAGTTTTCCACGCCTACTCCGGGAATAAACACTGCGACCAACATAACGAACGAAACCGCAAGAATAACGTATCGTAATTTACGAAGAACATGATAGTCCGCAAGCGCGCACGCTGTCATCGCTACAAGTCCCAGTACTACGCCTATAAGCTGCTTGAACATGTAGTAATACTCGTTGTCGTAATTTACGCGCGCGTTGTAACTGCTCGCCGAATACACCATCAGCACGCCGAACGCCATCAGTCCGACAACAGCCGTCACGAGCACCGGATCTATGCCGTTGTAGATTTTACCGTTAAGCGATTTTTTCACTCTTGATTATTTCTCCGACGATTTTGTCAAACGCCGCGCCTCGGGCGCGATAATCCTCGAACATATCGAAACTAGAAGTCGCCGGCGAAAACAGCACGTTATCCGCACCCGAGTGATACGCTTCGACTACCGCTTCCGACAAACTCCCGCACACGGTTGTTTTTATACCTTTACGGGCTGCGGCTTCCTCTACCGCAAATTTAGTCTGACCTATCGCGCAAACCCCGACTAGTCTATCGTCCGTATTTTCAAATAATCCGTCTACAGCGCAGCCTTTGTCAAAGCCACCGGCAATAAGTATGTAAGATGAGGGCATTGCTCGCATAGCCATTATCGTCGCGGCAACATTAGTTCCCTTTGAGTCATTGTAAAACGCAACTCCTCTTACACAGCCCGAGTAGGCAATTCTGTACTCGTCCGGCTCGAACTCTTCGAGCGCGCGAACTATATCCGTATTCCGGATACCGGAAAGTTTTGCCGCCGCTATCATAGACAGCGCGTTTTCCGCATTATGTAACCCCATCATTTTCATTCTGTTGATTTTGCATATCGGCTCGTCCAGCCAGTAGAATTTGTCGCCCGACAAATATGCGCCGCGTACCGGCATTTTTATCGAAGTGTAAAACACATCCGATTGCGGATGAAAATCTTCCAGCGCGCACTGCGGTATTCCGTCGGCGTTCAGAACAAGATAATCGGACGGCGACTGCGCGGCGGCAATCCGCATCTTTATCCGAGCGTAGTTTTCAAAACTGCCGTGTCTGTCAAGGTGATCTTCGGTTATATTAGTAACTATTGCAATATGCGGCGAAAAAGATTTTATCGTTTCCAGTTGAAAACTCGACGTTTCGCACACGTAAACGTCGTGATCGCAAGTCACGTCGAGAGCAAACGAACGTCCTACGTTTCCCGTCACGCACGCGTCACGTGAATACCCGAATGCCATTCCTGTAAGTTCGGTCACCGTGGTTTTGCCGTTGGTGCCGGTGACCGCAATCAGCGGTTTGTCGCAAATTCGCCCGCCAAGTTCGATCTCGCCTATTATTTCCGCACCGATTTCTTTTGCTATGCCGAAAATTTTATGATCAAGCGTAATCGACGGACTCACGACTATCAGGTCGTAGTCGCCCGTAAATGTTTCGTCAAAGTCGTTATCGTCGCAAATCGTGCAATTCACGCCGCATTTAATAAGCGCGTTTTTCGCCCCTATGCCGCTTGTTCCTTTGCCGTAAACCAGTACTTTTTCCGCTTTGATTTTCCGCATAACTTCCTCCGTCGCAAATTCGTTCGGATTATTATCTACACCTATGTTTATGCCGAGGCGACCGAAATAATGCGTTAGTTTATCGCCAGAATTATGAGCAGCACGACCACTCCGATGAACAATGTTACGAGTGTATAACCGGTAACAATTTTGTTTTCGTGAATTCCTTTTCTTTCGAGATGATGATGAAACGGTGCCATTAAAAAAACGCGGCGTTGGGTTCGCTTGTAATGCACGACCTGAATCACGTCGGAAACACAACTGACGACATATGTTATTCCGATTATCGGAGCGATAAGCGCAAGTTTGCTTATTACGGCAAGTCCGGCAAGCGCTCCGCCGAGCGCAAGCGCACCGGTATCGCCCATAAAAATCGCCGCCGGATAGGAATTGAACAACAGAAAACCGCACAACGCGCCGATAAGGGAGAAGCAAAACACGAGCAAGTTTTCGTACTCTTCGCCGTTTGCCGGCATAATACCGAAACGGTAGACGATTACCGCGATCACCGCCGCGAAAAATATCGTGTACGCCACCGAAGTTTTGCCGGCAAGCCCGTCAAGTCCGTCGGTAAGATTTACCGCGTTGGTAAACGCCACAAACACAAACACGTAAAACGGAACCGCGAACCACCCGAGCGATATTTCGTCAAGCGTGAACGGCACGTACAGTTTGTCCCCGACGAAAGGACTGAAATACACGAAGAAAGCCATTACGATCGCCACGATAAACTGGAAAACTATTTTTTGCCACGGCGAAAGACCTTTGTTTTGTTTAAAAAAAACTTTGATAAAATCGTCGATAAAACCGATCAGTCCGAATCCCAGCGTAAGAACGCCTACCATTACCGCCAGCGACGAACTTCCTTTCAAAAACGCAAAGGTTACCATGACCGAAGCCGCTACGAATCCTATACCGCCCATTGTGGGCGTACCGCTTTTTGCCGCATGATTATCGACGTAACTGAGTATCGTTTGGCGAACCTTCAGTTTTTTTGCAAACGCAATAACTGCCGGCATCAGTGCGGCAGTCGCTACGAACGCTATCGCAAGCGCAAGTAAATATCTGATCATTATTTCTTCTCCGCAAGCAGTTTTTTCACAATTTCTTTATCGTCAAACGGATATTTGATTCCGTTGATTTCCTGATATTTTTCCGCACCTTTGCCTGCTATAACGACTACATCGTCGGTTTCCATAAAAGTCAATGCGGTTTCGATAGCCTTATATCTATCAGGCTGTACTGAATATTCGACAGGTTGCGCGATTTTTATTCCGTCAAGCGCATCGGAAATAATATCTTCCGGCTTTTCAAAGCGCGGATTATCCGAAGTAAGCACAACAAAATCGGAATATTCCGCGGCAACTTTCCACATAAGCGGGCGTTTTGTTTTATCTCGGTTTCCGCCGCACCCGAACACGGTTATAATTCGTCCCATCGCTATTCCGCGAACAGCAGAAAGCAAATTTTTAAGTCCGTCGTCGGTGTGTGCGTAATCAATTACCACAGTTCCTCTCGAACACTTAATCGTTTCAAACCTGCCGTTCACGGTTATCGGCACGGATAGCCCGCGAGCGATACCATGCACGTTTATTCCCATACCGAACGCCATTCCTGTGGCACAAAGCGCGTTATAAAGGTTATATTGTCCCGGCAACGATAACTTCACTTTTTCCGTTTCGTCACAAACTTTGAGTGTAAATTCCGTGCCGTCCGCCGAATAACAGACCTTCATCGCCGATACGAGTCCGTTTTTTCCGTAAGTAATCGCCTTGCCGCAATCGGCATAGAGTTTTGCTCCGAATATGTCATCGATGTTTATAACTTTCGACCTACTTCTTTCCGTCTCGAAAAGCCTTGCTTTCGCTTTGCCGTAGTTATCCATATCGCCGAAATAATCAAGATGATCGCGGGTAAGATTCGTAAATCCTACAGACGCAAATCTGATCCCGTCCAGTTTTTTCAATGCCAGCGCATGCGCCGACGCTTCCATAACGATGTGCGTCACTCCGCTTTCATTCATATCGAACAAGGTATGATGCAATTCAACGGGATCGGGCGTGGTAAGCGTAGAGACGCGTGTTTTTCCACAATAGGAAACTTCATTAGTTCCGATTATCCCTACCGTTTTATCATTTGCTTCGAGTATATTTTTTAATAAATACGTCGTAGTCGTCTTTCCGTTTGTTCCGGTGACAGCCGCTATATTCAATCTGTCTGCGACGTGACCGTAAAATTTCTTTGCCGTTATCGCAAGCGTATGGCGAGTATCCGGAACTACTATTTGCCGGATCGGAATCTGTTGTTCTCTTTCAACAACAGCAGCGGCTGCACCTTTCTCAAACGCTTCCGGCAAAAATTCATGCCCGTCGCGAGTGTTACCATAAAGGCAAAAGAATAAATCCCCACGTTTAACTTCCGAGGTATCGAACGCAATACCGGTGATTTCCGCATCATTCTCAAAGTAAATTTCAAATAATTCGCTTAATCTCATATCTCACCTCTATGATAATTCGTTCTATTATATTTGTCCGATTCCATCGTTATGTCAGAAAAAGCAACTGATAAAAGCGACGGAACCGGTATCCGTCGCTTTTTAGGTAAATATACCTTTAATGTTATTCGAGTCCCAAGAGAATATAATCGCCTTTCGTCACATTATTACCGGCAGCAGGCAGTGTTGTAGATACAGTTTCGCCATCTCCGGATATTTCGTATTTAATCCCCAGCGCGTCAAGCTCGCTAATAGCGGCGTTTACACTTTTTCCGCAAAGGTACGGTATTTCCACGTATTCCTTTTCTTCGATTGTTTCTGTCGGTTCTATACCTTTGCTTTCAAATATTTTCGAGAACACGTCGCCGACGTACGGCGCGGCAACGATACTTCCGTAATATGCGTAAGTTCCCGGCTCGTCGATTATCATAAGCACGGCATACTTCGGATTATTCACAGGCGCAAAACCTACAAACGATGAAACGTATTTACCATGCGCTATTGCGCCGTCTTCATATTTTTGCGCGGTGCCCGTCTTGCCGCCGATACGATACCCTTGAACTCCCGCTTTTTTGCCGCTACCGTCTTTAACAACGTTTTCAAGTAATCCGCGCATTTTTTCGGACGTAGCCGAACTCACTACTCGCCGATCGTCGTCGCGATATACATACACAACACTCCCGCTTGCGTCGGTGATGCTGCTCACGAAATGCGGCGTGTGATAAACTCCGCCGTTGACGATCGCCGACACTCCTGAAATAAGTTGAATCGGAGTAACCGCAACCGCCTGCCCGAAACCTATGCGTGCAAGATCAACGGTCTTTACGCTCTTTTCATTCATCATAAGCCCCGAACTTTCCGAATAAAAGTCGACACCGGTTTTTGCTCCGAAACCGAATTTACGTAAATTTTCGTAAAACTTCTGCGTCCCCATTCTGAGCGCAAGATCCATAAACACACAGTTACAACTGTTTTTAACTCCCTCGGCAAGATGCTGCGAACCGTGACCGATGCTTCGCCAACACTTAATGCGTTTTCCGTCAACCATTCTGTAGCCGGGACAAAAGAACGTGTCGCGATCGTTCACTGCGCCGCTTTCTATCGCCGCCGCGGTAGTAAAAATCTTAAAAGTCGAGCCGGGTTCGTATACGTCGACTATCATCGTGTTTTTACTGTAAGCATTCAGCATATTCACATCATCGCGCGGAATATCCGACAGATCGTAGGCAGGCGTTTTTGCCATCGCGACTATACCGCCGGTATTAACGTCCATGACTATCATGCTCGCGCTTTTCGCTTTCCACTCGACTACCGCTCCTTTTACTGCCGTTTCGGCAAATCCCTGTATTGAGATGTCAAGCGTGGTGTGAAGATCGGCACCCGGTATCGCGGGAACATATTTCGTCACGTTACCGTCCAGTTCCATGCCTTTATTATCGGTTTCAGTCGCGGAAAACCCGTTTACTCCTCTAAGATAGCCGTCGTAATAACCTTCGAGCCCGTTCTGTCCTTCGTTATCGGCGTTGGTATAGCCCAACACTTGCGTCAGACAGCCGTCATAAGGATAATTGCGCGCCGAGTCCACGGAAAAATACACGCCGTCCAGTCCAAGATCGCGAAGTCTGCCTCCCGTTTGAAAATCCACGTTTTTTTTAACGGTTATCTCGCTGACTGCGGCGCGTGAGATTTTATCGAAAAGTTTGTTTTCGTTCACGTCGAGTTCAGCGGCAAGCCTGTTTGCAACGAGTGATTTATTCTTAACCGCGGCAGGACGAACGTAAACGGTAAAAACGTCTTTACTGTCCACTATCGCTTCGCCTTCACAATCGTAAATAGTCCCTCGTTTCGCTTTAAGCGGAAGGTCGCGATACCATTGCTCGGCGGCGCGCTCGCGAAGTTCATCGCCGGTAAACACCTGTAAATAACACAGCCTGCCTGCCAAAACGCAAAATAAAAAGGCTATTGATATAACCGCAATCAATAACCTCTTTCGTGTAGAAACGAAACTATTCGATTTCAAATCGGGATTTTAACCTCCGAAAACTTTGGATA
>CAKQVV010000061.1 GCA_934277845.1 uncultured Clostridia bacterium | reverse complement strand
CCGCGGATTTACAACGAACTTTGCGACGACAAAAATTTCCCGCTTGGCACGGTATTCGACTGGAGAAACGTTTGACACGGGGCGTTTATCCGTCGTTCCCGTAAGCGCACGGTCTATGTATTCGGCTACAACGAGAAGGTCTTGTCTTTTTGCATACTCGTAGCATTCCCGAAGTTGTCCTTCGATTGACTGTTCGGCCTGACTGTGCGAACTGAATCTTGCATATATTACCGCTTTCTTCAATCCTTCTCCTCTTTCTTAAAAACTTATTCCAGCGGCATATTCTCGTAAGTGCCGCACCGTCTTACGTAATCCAGTAATTTATTTGCAAGCACGGTCGCGCTTACGTTTAACTCTTCGTCGCTTAAATTAAGCGGCAATTTTCTGACTCTGTTCGTTTGTAAATCAATATCCACACGATTTTCTTCTCCCACTTCCCCTCGATATTACCTTGTGCGGATACTATGTTCTCTCTCTCCGTTAAACACAATTTTCCTCCTTATTTCATAGTTATACTTTCTTTTCATACTCCGCTTTTAACGCTTCGTACCCTTTGAAGATCAACTGAACTTTCGTGATATGGTTCTTCGTCAAAAACTCGTTGATTTCGTCGAACAACTCGCGCGGAATCATCGTTCCGAAATTCCCGCTCGTCTGCTTGCGCTTATCTTTGTTGCGTTCCTCATAACTTCTTCTTGCCGCTCTTCGCGGCGTTGTTTCTTTCTTTTCCATAAAAACCTCCGTTATTTTACATAAACGATTCCATTTAAGATTTCTTCTTCGATAAGCCTTTGCATTTCCGTTTCCCTTTTCAGGTTTTCCATAAAGTCTGCCGACCTTTTGAAACGCTCTTCTTTCGAGAACTTTTCATACATCGTTTCGTACAGTTCGTCGGCGGCTTTGTCTACGCCGTGCAAGTATTCGGGAAGATCAGCAATCGTCCAATCGATTCCTTTGTCCGCCAGATACCGTTTTGCAAGCGTTCTGTACTTACCGTAAACGTGTTTTTGAGGTTTAACAGTCTTTTGATAAACCTTGATTTCTGCTACGGTCAAACCTTCTCCATTTTTCACTTTTTGCATTACTTTTGCTTTGTTCATAGTTCCACCTCCGATTTTCTTTCGTCGTATCAATACGATAGTGTGTAACTATGCTTTTGTCAAGCGTTTTACTCAAGAATTTGAAATTTCTTTCGTAGTATTTTCAGTCGTCTACATACTTGTATGCGCCCCAAAAAAGAAGCGGGTTTCCCGCTTGCTTTAATCTCGAAAATCCCGAGTGTGGGATTTTCTTTATCCTGCTTAGGCATTGAAAATTGCCGCAATTTTGGGATGTTTTGGTGCGTTATTCCGTACATAAAATAATTAAAGATTTTTTCTATTAGTGACAGCATTTGTCAACAATATTATGATATAATGTGGGTATGGATAAATTAGCGTATCATCTGAATAAAAAGAAAAAACCTGCCAAAACGAAAGGCAAGTTTTTGTATTACTATCCGTGCAACGACGAGGATAAAGCGAACTTCCATATCTGGGACAAACGGTTTATCGAAATAGAAGTTACGGAAAACGAGTGGCAAGCATTACGCGAATTAGATAGATTCGAGTATAATAATTGGCACAAGGTGTATCGACATAACGAGCCTTTTCCGGAAGATGAGGAAACATTGTCTCCTCTAAAACAACAAAAATGGATAAAACAAGATATTCCGTTTTCTACTATTTCCAATGAGCGGTTGGATAGAATTCGAGCTTTAAGTACACTGACGCCGCAAGAACGGAAAGTTTATCGATTCGCTGTGGACGAGGGAATATTCCAAAAGGACATCGCGGAAGAACTCGGCATTACGCAAGGTGCGGTATCTTCTACTTTCCGTCGCGCAAGACGAAAATTGGACGCTTACGATCTGAGCAAAGACAATACATCGGACGATATTGTTTGGAAGCTTTGGGAAATATATATACGCGACTTTGAGTTGCCCGATTTCCTTGACGTAGAAATAGAATTTGTCATAAGGGGCATATTCGGAGATATTCTTCCGTTCATAAGTTGGTTTTACAGTATCGGCGAGCTGTGCCGCTATATACTTCGCTACTATCTATTTGACGAAGATAAAATCAATGCCGACATAGAAAACTATCTTTCAACCGCGTCGAAAATAGAACAGCAACATTTCAAAGATTATTACGAGGAGCAACCGCTAATCATACAAGGCGTATATGTTCGGCTGTGCATGGAAGTAAAAAACCGCGAAAGAAACGGTTTACACGACTCGCACAAGGCATTCGAGAGTATTTATACTGCGGTGGAAAAACTTGCAAAACCGTTAAAGAAAACCGTAGAACAATGCCTAACAGAGCGGCTTTATCCTTTTGTTGCCAATATGCGAAACGGCCGATTGCGAGCATTTTACGAGTATTATACAGGCAAAAAAATAGCGCACTGAAAAAATTTTTTGAAAATTTTTAATTTGATGTAATATTTTCGGTGTTCTCGTGGCTTATATATAGGAGGCGCTTGCACAAAGCGAAACAAAAACTTAATATTGTCGAACAGACATTTTAAGGTCGGCTTTCGAACGGAGAGCCGATTTTGTTTTATTCCGAAAATCTATAAAGGAGGTAAAAATATAGGCTATTACAGTAATCACGATTATACTTGGCTTTATCCGAGAGAGAAGCACGCTACTATTTCCGTTCTTGCATTCAGACAGCAAGATTTGCCTGCACAAGACAACTATCTTGTAGAAGCGCAAGCGGAATACTCGGTGCATTGGCTGAAACGCAAAACCGGCATATTTCAAACCGAAATTGCCGAAACAATAAAAAAGCTAAATGCACAATTTCATCCACGCGGAAAGAATAAGGTTTTGGAATGCTTGCAATTCGGCGGCAATCGGGAGTTTTGGCAAGACTTTCCCGATGAGGAAGAAATAGAAATGTACTTTCGGCATTGTTATGATTTTGCCGTAAACTACATAGGTTTTCTGCAAACGGATAAGAACATTATCTGCGCTTTAACAGTAACCGGGCCGAACAGGCGAAATCTTTTCTTGTACTATCTGCCTATCACGGATAGATGGAAAGTAAAGACAATGGGAAACGCCAAAAGCGAAAACGGAAACAAACTGCAAATGCGCGACGAAAGCGGCAACCCGATTTACAAAACAAGACGGTATATAACAAAACCGTTATTGTGCCATTCCGAGTTTTGGAAGCAACGCGGCGAACAAATGTCCTACTCTGTTTTGCAAGAGTGCTTTTATCAGTCAACATCCAAGCGTTACGGTGCGAAGCGCGGCGAAAGTACGTCGCTACTCAAATACACTACTCCCGAACAGGCAGAACGTTTTAAGAGATGCGCCGACGATGAGTACGACGTTTTCAAAAATCCGAAAGGAATTTGGGTGTAATCTATTGACAAAACATAAAAGATATGCTATCGTATATATACGATACTTATTTTACGGAGGACTGTCATGGTTACACGCAAAGAGGATACGCCGAAAAGACTTGCAAGCCGCAAGTATGAGGAAAAGAACAAGGGCAAAAGAAAGGCGACGAGCGGCAATTTTCAGACGATGATCCCGCGCGAGCTTTTAGAGACAATCAATGCGTTTTTGAAAGAATACGGTTATACCAAAGTCGAGCTTATTCAAGCCGGTTATGAAGAATTGCTTGCAAGACACGATACCGATTTTGCAAAGCTCAAAGACGGGTATGACGATTTCTTCCCAAGCGAATTGGAACAATTCAAAAAACAAAAATAATTTTAATTCGTAAATACCCGATCAGACGAACAGTCCGGTCGGGTAGTTTACAAAAATCTATTAAAGGAGGACGAACGCTATAAATGATGAGAGAACATGGTAATCATAGGGCGAGAGAACATTGTAGCCGTTCGACAAAGAGAACATAGTATGTCGTAGCATCAAAATGAAAAATTTTGAAAAGACAAAATCAAACACAGCCGAAACATATTCTCGGCGAGCAAGTTCCCGATAACAGCATATTAGGAGCTATCGGGACGGAAACAATAAGGTCAAACGGGATTGCATACACCGACGATATTATAACGGAATTTGCAAAAGCGATTGCTCGGTATTTTAAGGACAATCCGGATAAAATTCAAGATAAAGGAGAATGTGCATGACGAAGAAAGTGGTAATTTATGCGCGGTACAGTTGCGAAAAGCAGACCGAGCAAAGCATTGAAGGACAGTTGCGTGTATGCAACGAGTTTGCGGAGAAAAACGGTTACAAGGTTATACATAACTATATCGACCGCGCCGTTTCGGGCAAAACGGACAAGCGTGAGCAATTCCAACAAATGCTTCAAGACAGTAAAAATAAATCGTTCGAGTTTGTTATAGTTTACAAGCTCGACAGATTTGCGCGGAATCGATATGACAGTGCGATAAATAAAGCAACGCTCAAAAAGAACGGCGTAAAGGTTTTATCCGCTTGCGAACAAATAACCGATACGCCCGAAGGTATTATACTTGAAGCTATGATCGAAGGCATGGCGGAATTTTATTCCGCCGAGCTTTCGCAAAAGGTTAAGCGCGGTATGCGTGAAAGCTGTTTGAAAGGCAATGCCGCAGGAATACAACCTGTTTTCGGCTATTGTATCGTGGACAAAAAATATAAAATCGTAGAAAATGAAGCTGCAATCATTCGCAAGTTGTTTTCCGATTATGTAGGCGGAACGACAATTAAAGAATTGGTAGATTGGCTAAAAATAAGCGGTATCCGCTCTCATAGAGGGAACGTCTTTTCGTTCGGGCGCGTGTCGGATATGTTGCACAATCCCAAATATATAGGCAAGTGCAAATACGGTGGCGAAACCTACGACAATATGATTGAACCGATTATCGATGAAGAAACTTTTTACAGAGCGCAAGAGAAATTGACCGCAAATATTCATAAGGCGGCGCGGTCGAAAGCAGTCGAAAAGTTTATTTTAAGCGGTAAACTGATTTGTTCCGAATGCGGCGAACTTATGGTTGGAGAAAGCGGCACAAGCAAGACGGGCGAAATCTACACTTATTACAAATGTGCCGCAAAGAAAAAGAACGCACAAAACTGCACGTCCAAAGCCGTTAGAAAAGAAGTGATTGAAAAAGCCGTTTATAACGCTATTATAAGGGCGTTGCAAGACGATAACTTTATTTTCGAAGTTGCAAGAAAAGCGGTTGAAATTCACAATGCCGATATAGAAGAATCGGCGGAACTTAAAATACTCAACCGTCAAAAAGCCGATATAGATAAACAGCTTGCAAACATAACGAACGCTATTTGTCAAGGCATATTCAATCAACACACGCAAGAAAAGATGATTGAATTGAGCAATACGCAACAGGCATTGGAAACGCAAATAGCAGAGGAGCAAGCAAAAACAATTCTTCCGCTGAAAGAAGCGCGCGTAATTTCGTTCTTGAAAAACTATACCGAGATCGTTAAATGCACCGATAAAGCCGAAAGTCTTGAAAATATGAAACGACTGTTCGACGTGTTTATAAAAGAAGTAATTTTCGACGGAGAGCGTTTCCTCATTATAATGAAAACTACCGACGAACCGCTTAATCCCAATAAAGAACAAAAAGAAGAAGCAATCCGAAAAAAGTTCGAATTGCTTCGATTTGGTGACCCCTACGGGATTCGAACCCATATTACCACCGTGAAAGGGTGGTGTCCTAACCATTAGACCAAGGGGCCATTTACTGGTGGCGGCGAATAGATTCGAACTATCGACCTGTCGGGTATGAACCGAATGCTCTAGCCAGCTGAGCTACGCCGCCGCAAAACCGCTAAACTATAATACCACAAACAAAACGATAATGCAACAAAAATAACGCGGTTTCTTGAAAAAATTCAAAAAATTTTTACCGCGTTATTCCGCCCTGTCCTCTGTAAAAACCGCTCCAGCTTAAAGGCAAAACAAAAAGCCCGACCTCGTAACGAGAATCGGACTCTTTGATGCCCGTCTGTTTAATTATTGCGGGGACTCTGCCGCCCTATGCCGCATTATTCGATGGCAATGTGGTGTTTCTCGGGAAGTTTTTCCTGCGGTTTCGGAAACGCAAGAGTAAGCACGCCGTTCTCGAATTTCGCCCTGACGTCTTTTTCCTCGACGTCGCCGACGTAGTAACTGCGCGAGCAGGAAACGCTGCGTTCTTTTCTGATATAGCGGTGTTCCTTGTCCTCTTCTTTTTCTTCTTTCGCCGCGCTGACGGAAACGTAACCGTCCTCCATGCTGATATGGATGTCGTCTTTATTATAGCCCGGCATCTCGATTTCCAGCGTGTAGCCGTCTTTGGTTTCCTTGATATCGGTTTTCATGACCGAGTTGTCCATGTTGTAGAACGTGGGCTTGAAAAACTCGTCGAACGCTTCGTCAAACAATCCCATAGGATTTCTCTTAACAATATAATTTCTCATAATACTTACCTCCGTAATTACAGTCTGATTTTCGTTGACTGGCAATCGCCGCTAACCTTTGTTAGCACTCTTCCCTATCAACTGCTAATATTGTACCACCTCTTTTTGCGTTTGTCAATACTTTTCGTAAAAAATTTTAAAATTTTTTTTATGATTATCTCCCGTAATCGGTATGCGGCGAACACGGCGAAAAAATCACAAAGAAAAATCCCGGCGGTATTTTCGTCGGGACTGTTGTGTTAAATGTTTCAATAAGACGTTACTTGTCGCTTGCCGTGTTTTTCGTTATCGCTTTTTCCGCGGCGAGCAAAGCAACATAACGATTGTAGGCATAACGCGTGTAGATCGTTACCCAGATGTAATAAACGAAGACACCGCAGAGCAGCACGAGTATCGAGAATATTCCGCGGGCATAAGCGGCTGCGACCGCTCCGAACAGGAAAATATAGGTAAGCGCGGACGCCGCGGCGGAATTCACCCTGTTCCACACGGCGGGATATTCCATGGTGCGTCTGTTCTTGATGCCGAACACGGGGTTGGGCGGAAGATCGGGCAGACAGTTCGACAACAGGCAAAACGTTATGCTGACGAGTATGCAGACAAGAGAAACGTAATCGAGACTGGTGAAAACGACGGTAACGTCGTAGTTCCGCGCCGTGGAAATTACGATCCAGCACATGCTGATAAGATAAACTATGTTCATTACGAGCGCGGCGATAAGTATTACCTTGAAGTTCCGCGCGACGTAACCGCGATTTCTCAAAAATCTCGCGACTACGACGATCGCAAACGGAATAATGCAAAACAGTCCGATAAAATTGAGTTGCCGGATGTCGAACTCGTAATGCGCATAACCCGTTAAAATATCGTCAACCTGAAACGGTCCCTCAATAAAACTTTGCGCAAGTCCGATGAGGCTGACCGGCAAAATATTGATGAGCAACGTCACCGACGACAGCCATCTTTCCTGTTTATTCATATCTCCTCCGTGTGGTCGGCGGCAACAACCGGCCGTTACCCGACATCTCGTACATGCCCGACGCAAGCGAAATCACTATTTCTCCGTCGGCATGTGCTCCTCTCCCGCAAGTCCCGCGCACGGTTTCGTCCGTTTCGCGGATCCGGCAATTTATATTGTAACACAGCGAAACGGTATTGTCAACGCAATCGCGGAAACCGCGCGACAAAAACGACGCGACGCGGATTATCGCGATCCGGTCGTCATATATCAGCCTGATTCGTGAATTGCGAACTACCCTTATCCCCTAAAAAAGCGAGGCGATAAGGTCGGTGAGAAGTCCCGCCCCCACGCAAACGACGTACATAAACGCTACGATCGCGAGATTCTCCCTGATATTTTTATTCTCTTTGAACAGCACGGCGTAACCTATGCCCGCACCCGCGCCGAGCCCCGCGACCGCCGAACCGAGCGTAAGTCCGCCCATTGCGTACAGTTTGGTTATGACAACCGAAGCCGCGCAATTCGGTATCAGCCCGATAAGCGTCGCGACGAAAGGTTGCAAAACGGCGGTTTTCCCCAGAAATTCGGACAGCCTGTCCTCTCCGACATAGTAAATCACAATCCCAAACGCCACATTCACCGCAAGTATAAATCCCAGCACCGTGAGCGAATGAATCAGCGGGTGTAAAACCAGTTCTTTTACGTCTGTTTTCCCCGTTACGCTGTGTCCGTGACAGCCGCACATGCCGGGATCCGCTTGTTCGTCATGTTTGTGTTCGTCGCGATCGTCGGCATCGTCGTGATCGTGAGTTCCTTCGCTGGTTTCGACGGCAACGTTTCCGGTCGCTACGGAAGAAATTCCGACGACGTTTTTGCGCGCCTTTGCCGATTTGAGTCCGAAACCGTGCGGCAGCAGAAAATGCACCGCATATCCCACGACAAGCGCGAGAACGAATTTGACGGCGAGAAGCGGCAAAAGTTTATAGGCGTTATGATAGTCGGCAAGAAGCACGGGAACGGCTTCGTCGCTGGTGGCGATGAAAACTGCCAGAAGCGTGCCCAGCGAAATCTTGCCCGCAGAATACAGATTCGCGGATATCACGGAAAAACCGCACTGCGGCACTATGCCCGCTGCCGCCCCGAGCGCGGGCGCGGCGTGCGAAAACAACGCGCGGCTTTTTGTCACGCGCGCGGCGAACTTACTCTCGACGAGTTCTATTACAATGTAAGTCGCAACGATTATCGGCGCGAGTTTAAGCGTGTCGATAACCGCGTCGAGCAAGGTTTCCCACATGGAACGCTCCGTCTTCGCAAACAATGCCGGCAATCCCGGCACAACGGTTTAATCTTGTGCCCGTTTCGACTATTATATAACCTATCCGCAAATTTTTCAAGCGTCCGACGTAATTTTTTTCAAATCGCGCCCGACATACGCCGCGCTTTTTAATCCGTTGTTAAAAACCGATAAACCCGCCGCCCGCATGCCTGCTTTGCAAAAATTTCGTCAAACAAAATCCGGAATTAAAACCGAAAATTTTAAAAACATAGTAAAAACGTTTGCCAAAAATTTCGTTTTGCGTTATAATACCGATTGTGTCAGGCGGCTTGCGCTTAATATCGATAACATATCTTTGCTGATATGGCTCAAAGGTACAGGCACGTCCTTGGCGCGACGCGTTAAGCAAACAGTCCGGTGGACTGTTTGTAGCCAAAGCGGACGCGATTTGTAATCGCGGCAGGTCGGACGAGATCCCGCCGGGACCGGTGACGCTTAATATCGATAACATATCTTTGCTGATATGGCTCAAAGGTACAGGCACGTCCTTGGCGCGACGCGTTAAGCAA
>CAKQVV010000060.1 GCA_934277845.1 uncultured Clostridia bacterium | reverse complement strand
ACGCAAGCGTTGCGGGCAAATCCTATGCAAGTTCCGTTCACACCGCCATGTCCGGAGTGAACGCAAAGGCTTCCGACTTTGATATTTACGACAAAATCGCGTCGATGAATTTCACGACGCCGCCCGACGACAAGACCGGCACTTCGATGGATACCAAGGACAATCTCTCGGACGCCACCGTCACCGCGCTCGGTAACATGATGTTGAAAGTCACCGACTATTTCGGCAACAAAAGCATCGGCGGGTACAAAGCCGACGGCAGGGTGGCCGCGGGATTTTTCAACTATCTCGGCGGCACCGTGTGGTACGCAAACTACGTCGCGTATATTGTTGCAGCCGTCATTATTCTGCTGGTTGCGGCAGTGACCGCGGTCGCAGTCAGATTCAAAACGCTTGACCTCGTAAAGGCGGCGTTCGGCGCGGCGGCGCAGGTACTTACCGTGTTGGCAACGCTCGCGTGCACGTACGCAATATATTTCGTTGTCGCGCTCTTGCTTTGCGGATTTGAGGTAATCAACTTCCACGCGATCGGTTCGGTCGTTTACGGCTCGGTCGGCGCGCTCGTGTTTGCGGTGATACTTGCACTCGCGATTTCCGCGATATTCTACGGAGTGTTCAAAAAAGTCTTTGCCGTCCGTGCGATCGACGTCGTGCGCGGCAATGCGCTCGTCCTCGCGATCGCGGCTGTCGTGTTCTGTTTCGTTCTCCCTAGCGTAAGTTATGTTTTCTCGATAGTTGCGTTGCTCCAAACGGCAATCATGCTCGTCAACGCGCTCGTCGGACAAAAATTCAAGGCCAGATTCGGCTACGATATAGAACGTCTGTTCCTCTACGTTATCCCCGTGATCCTGATGCTTCCGGTGCTCGGCGGCGAACTGTGGCTCGCGCACTCGACCGCCGCGGCGGTATTGCTCCCGCTGTATCTTGTCGTAGTCACGCTCTACGGCGGCTCGATCATGCCGTTTGCGGATTACCTCACGAAAGCGATAAAATCGGCTTGCGTCAAAAAGGGAAAGCCTGCGGAAGCGTCCGCACCCGTTGCGACCGCAACCGACAAGAAACCGGCAAAGGTAAAAGTCGCAAACTCCGCACGCGCGTTTAACTATACCACCGCGTCCGGCGCGGGAGCGGTAGCGGTCCTGTCCGTAGTCGCAATCACGCTGTTCTCGGCGTTCGGCGGTGGATTCGGCAGCGGCATTTCTTCCGACTTTAACTATTACGACGAACTCTACAAGGATTCCGTGGTTTACGTTTCCGACGGCGGCAACAATACCATCGAAGTCCGCGACCTCGACGCATACAAATACGTCGCGCGCCATCTCGACAGCTTCAAATGGGATGCCGAAAAGAACGCCTACGTCAAGTCGGAGAATATCGGTTCGCTCGATTTCGACACCAAACTCGCGGTAACCGCCGACAGCGCCAACAAGAAACTCTTTACCGTCAATTCATCCGCGACCAACACCGCGCGCATTGTCGTCACCTTGTCCGATTACGGCGCGGGCAATATCACGAAAGTGAAATTTACCGCGATCGGCGGCAAGGAAACCGAAATCGACCTCGGCGAAAACACCCGCGAAACGCTCACGTTCCGCCTGCCTTACGGCTATGAAAGCGGTTTCACGTTCGAGATCGAGGGCGGAGCGGAAACCGTAAAAGTAGCGGCAGAACAGCGTAACGTGTTCGGCGCGACCACCAGCGTGGCGCAGAACAACACCGCGTTCGCATCTCTCGCCGAAATCTATTCCGCCGGCAACGACGAAATAAAGAACAATCTCAAATTCTCCGTAATCATGAGAACGACCGAAACCTTCTCGCTGTAACTTGTCCGGACAACAAAAGTTCAATAATCTATAAAAAACGCACGGCTGAATAATCGGTCGTGCGTTTTGCGTTACGGTTGATTTTAAGTTTTGGCTGTGTTACAATCTTTAATTGTTATCGTCAGTCGAGGACGTTTTTCATCGAGTACAATCCGTTTTGTTTCGTGACGATAAACGCCGCGGCTTTGAGCGCGCCCACCGCGAAAATCCTGCGGGAGAGAGCGACGTGCGACAGAGTGATTATTTCGTCCTCGCCGGCAAAAATCACGTCGTGTTCGCCCACGATCGTGCCGCCGCGCACCGCGTGAATCGTCACGTCGTTCGGCTCGCGTTTGGACGCGCCGTGCCTGCCGTAAACGAACTCGGTGTCGGGACGAACTTCCTTGATTTTTTCCGCGAGCATAAGCGCGGTGCCGGACGGAGCGTCGGCTTTCTGGTTATGGTGTTTTTCGATGATTTCCGCGTCAAAAGAGTAGCCGAGCGTTCTCGTCGCTTTTTCCACGAGATCGAGAAGAAGATTTACGCCCAGACTCATATTACCCGAGCGCAACACCGCAACCTTTTCGGATAGTTTCGCAATATCCGCGAGTTGTTCGTCGGAGTAGCCGGTGCTGGCGATCACGGCGGGTTTACCGTACTTTTCGCACAGCGCGATAATGCTTGGTAGCAGTTCCGCGCGCGAAAAATCGATCACCACGTCGAAGTCGCCGGGGACTTCTTTGATATCGGCATAAGTTCTGATAGTGGGGTGCGGGACGCGGTCGAAGCCGCCGACAACGACGAAATCGTCGCTCTTTTCGGCTTGGTCGCACACGAACCTGCCCATTTTTCCGTTAATTCCGAATAAAAATATGCGTATCATAATAACCTCGGTAAGTTTTTTCATTTGAGCAAAGGTCGGCAAAAACGCCGTTTCGCCGGAAAATTATTTCACGAGTCCCAGCCCGAGCATTTCCGAACGAAGCACTTCGGCGTGCGCGTCCTCCATTTCGGTCAGCGGCAGACGGGGAATTCCGGCGTTAAATCCCAAAAAGTTCATTGCTTTTTTGACGGGAATGGGATTGACTTCCGAGAACAGCGCGCGTATAAGCGGCAACGCTTTCAGTTGAGCGTCCCTTGCCGCGGCAAAATCCCCGTTCAGGGCGTTTGTCGTGATTTCATGCATAAGGAGCGGTGCTGCGTTTGCCGCGACGGAAATCACGCCTTTCGCGCCCAGCGTCATGCCGAGGTACGTCAGCGAGTCCTCGCCGAGATAAACGTCGGTCTTGTCGCCGGCAATCCGGATAAGTTCCTGCAACTGCTCGACGTTTCCGCTCGCTTCCTTGATGCCGGCGATATTTTTGACTGCGGACAGGCGTAGCATAGTTGCAGGCAAAAGGTTCACGCCCGTTCGGGAAGGCACATTGTAAACTATGACGGGAATATCGACCGCTTCGGCAACGGCGGAGTAGTGCAAAAACAAGCCGTTTTGCGTGCATTTATTGTAGTAAGGCGTCACCACGAGCAAAGCATCGGCGCCGAGAGATTGTGCCTCGCGCGCGTTTTTCACCGTTTCTGCGGTGTTATTGCAGCCGCAACCGGCGATGACGGGTACGCGCCCGGCAACCTTTTCCACGACAAAACCGATAGCTGCGCGGCGTTCGTCCGCGGTCATCGTCGCAGGTTCGCCCGTTGTTCCGCACACGACCAAAGAATCGGCTTTGCGTTCGATCAGATAATCGATCATCCTGCCGAACTCGTCGAAATTTATTCCGTTGTCGTCAAACGGAGTGATCATCGCCACTCCCACGCCGTGAAAAATGCTCATAAAAGCCTCCGGATTTAACCTTTTTTCGCAATAATCGTTTCCGCGATCTGCACCGCGTTGGTTGCCGCGCCCTTGCGGATATTGTCTGCAACTACCCAAAGGTTGACGCCGCTTTTCACGCTGTCGTCGATGCGGATTCTGCCGACGTAAACGGGATCGGTGTCCGCAACGTCGAGCGGAGTGGGGTAAACGCCGTTTTTCACGTCGTCCATCACGACCACGCCGGGAGCCTCGCGCAGAGTTTCCGTCACGCCTTCGAGAGTGACGGGCTTCTCGAACTCGACGTTGATGCTCTCGCTGTGACCGTAATAAACGGGTACGCGCACCGTAGTTGCGGTGATACGGAGCGAATCGTCGCCTAGGATTTTACGTGTTTCGTTGATCATCTTATGTTCTTCTTTGGTATAACCGTCCGCCTCGAACACGTCGATATGCGGCAGGCAGTTGCCGAAAATCGGCTTTGGGAATTTCTTCGGAGCCGCGCCGCTTATGCCGTCTTCGAGATCTGCATAACCCTGAACGCCTGCGCCGCTGACCGCCTGATAGGTCGAATAAACTATTCTTTTTATATGATATTTCGCGTGCAGGGGTGCAAGCGCCACCACCGCCTGAATGGTCGAGCAGTTAGGGTTGGCGATAATGCCGTGATTCCACTCGATATCGCCGGGATTAACCTCGGGAACGACGAGCGGAACGGACGGATCCATGCGCCACTGGCTGGAATTGTCGATAACGACCGCGCCGCACTCGGCAAAAATCGGGGCGAAAGTCTTGCTCGTGCCCGCGCCCGCGCTGAACAAAGCGATGTCGACTTTATGCGAACGCACGGATTCTTCGGTCAGTTCGATCACCGTGTAATTCTTGCCCATAAACTCCACCTGTTTGCCCGCGCTTTTCGAGGAAGCGAAAAGATAGAGATTGTCGATGGGCAGTTTGCGTTCGGACAAGACCTGCAACATTTTTCTGCCGACCATGCCGGTCGCACCGACTACGGCTAAGTTGTAATTCATAATAGTTTCTCCTTGGAAAAGTTTATTGCGCTGTAGGCAGGGAAGATCCCTTTGGGTTCGTCGTGCGGCAATTAAAAATTAAAGAAAAAACGGTGCACGACGAGGAACACCGTGACCGTTTGCTTTTGGGTGGGATAATGCAATAGTCAATAATGTGCTCCATTCTTTGTGAATGACAGTTGCAGGGATTTAGCCGCTGCACCCAACGTTTTGCCTTAGACTCGGAAAAGCGAAAACGTTTCGGCATCGATACCCTTTCGCCGCATACGTCCCGTTAACGTTGTCGGTTGCGGCTACTTTTGCTCGATGCTCCTCATTATTACTTCACAAGAATAACACAATAAACCGCTATTGTCAATCAAATTATGCAAATCACGGTAAAATGATTGAAAATTAACGCAGAATGTTATATAATCTATAAGTCGAAGTTTGTCGGTTTGCGAAAAGCGAAGAAAAAGCCTATCCGAAGCAGAGGAAATTTCGACGGAGGCGCGAGATTCCAAAGATAAGCGACAAATCGCAAATAGCGCGGATACTGGCAGAATATTACCGCGACGTAAACGACATTGCCGAACGTTTGCCGCGAGGATTTAAGTTGACCGAAGCGGGACTTGAACGTATCCGGAAAAAATCCGACGGCGACGTAATCGTCGTTTTCGGGGACGCCGGGGCGGCAAGAGCGATAGCGGAAACCGCGTCGAAAGTTTGCCCGAAGAAAAACGCACTCGTTGTTGCCGGCGGCACGCCGATCGGGCGAGCGGAAGAGTTGTATCACGTTTTTGCCCGCGCGTTCGTCATCGTGACGGAACGCGGCAAAAAGAGCGGGCTGTACGCATCGGGCGGTACGGTCGTGTCGGGAGCGGCGGGTACACGGTTTACCTATACGACCGATGCCGACGCCGACGCAGGCGAAGCCGCGCTTAAAGAACTTTGCGGTGCTTTTACCGGCAGTAACTTCCGCGCCGGAACGGAACGACAGGATAAATCGGTTACGGTTCGTTACGAATTTTTCGACTTTACGGATTGCGAGCGGTTTACGGTTAAACTCGCCGGAACGCTGAAAGGCGACGAACTCGTCGAAACGCTTTACGCCTATGACGCGCCCGTTCAGGACGAATATCTGCTGTCGCTGACGAGCGCGGAGTACGCGCCGCAAGCGCCGCGCTTTACCCGGCTCGGTTTTTATCCGATACTTGCAAGCCGCTCGGTAATCATAAAATTCATCTTAGGCGATGACGAAGATTTTTCGCCCATAGCCGAATTTATCTACTCGATACTCACGGAGGAACGACCATAATGGCACAGAAAAAAGGACTGATTTACAGGCTGACGATGGGCAAGGACAATCTGCCCGACTTTACGCCCAACCGCCTTCCGGGTTCGCGCTGGGCGGTGTTCAAGGACGTGTTTTTCAACCGCATCGGCGCAATGGTAAAAATCAGTTTGCTCACGATACTGTTTATGCTTCCCGCGCTCGCCTGGTTAATATTCATGAGCCTTGTAAAGCGCGCCGACGCTACCGTCGTGCCGTATTCGGCTAATATCGGACTGGGATATCCCGTCGTCACCGACGCGATAGCGATGGGTACTTACCGCACGTTCATGTTCAATATCCAGACCTATGCCGTGCTCATTCCGCTCATCATGATCGCCGGTATCGGCTTTGCCGGTGCGTTTCACACGATGAAACTGCTCGGCTGGGGCGAAGGCGTGTCGGTAGGCGGCACGTTCTTTACGGGCGTAAAACGCAACTGGGTAAACTTTCTTTGGATCTTTCTTTTCGTCGGCGTGTCGATTTTCGTATTCATGTTCAATATTTCCGCCTACGGACAAATGACCTCGATCCACAAAGCGTGGAGAGTTATCGCAGTCGCGCTTTCGTGCGTACAGTTCGTGCTCATGCTGTGCATGCTGTTGTATCTTTGCACGCAAAACGTTACCTACAAACTCGGTTTCGTCGGACTCGTCAAAAACAGTTTCCTGTTTGCGATCGCGCTGTTCCCGCAAAACATTTTCTTCCTGCTTTGCAGTCTGCTTCCGTTCGTGCTCATCATGCTGCTTCCCATGCAGATAGCGATTTTCTTCTGGATGATCGTGATTTTCCTGGGACCTGCCTATGTCGTTCTCATCTGGACGGTGTTCTCGCAGTACGTTTTCGATAAGTACGTCAACGACAGGGTAAAAGGCGCGGTCAAGAATCGCGGCATGTATGTCAAGAACCCCGAGGACGAGAAAGCCGCCGAGATCGAAAAGATCAGGACGCGCAATACCGCCTACGGCTCGGCTTATGTTTCCCGCCGCCTGTCAAGTATCGACGACGGCAAAAGTTTCACACCGCTCGAAACCAACTTTTCGAGAAACGATCTCAAACGCCTGAGCGAAGAAAAACGCGAGATGCAGGCGGAAATAGAGAAGGAAAAAGAAGAAGTGACCGCCGCTATCGAAGAAGAAGTTGCGGCTTACGAAGAAGAGCAAAACGCGAAAAAGAAGGGTAAAAAGCATAAGAACGCCGACGAAAAGGCAGACAAGAAACCTCGCGTCAAGAAAGAAAAGACCAAAAAGAAATTTTCCGAAACAGACATCGCGACTATGCCCGTTTCCGACGAAGAGTACGTCGACGACGACAAAAAGGGCTGATTCTGCATGGTCCGGAGCGTCAAAGTAAAGCGAAGAATATGTACGAAATACTTGCGGAATACTATGATAAATTTATGGCGGACGCGCCTTATGCCGAGTGGACGGACTATATTGTTCGTATTCTCGGCGATCGCAGGCGCGGCAGGGACGTCGGGTGCGGCACAGGCAAATTCACCGTCGCGTTAAAGCGCGCGGGATATGATGTTTCCGGCAGCGATGTCAGTCCGGAAATGCTCACCCAAGCCGCCGCATACGCGAAAAGCACGGGTGCGGACGTTAAATTTTTGTTGCAATCCGCCGACAAACTCGACGATGCGCACCCGCTGGATTTCGTCACCGCTTGTTGCGATGTCGTGAATTATCTCAAAAACCCGTCAAAGTTTTTTGAGAGAGCATATTCCGCGCTGGGTGACGGAGGCGTGCTGGTATTCGACGTTTCGTCGGAATACAAACTTTTAAGCGTGATCGGCAACAATGTTTTTACCGAATCGACGGACGACGTGACCTATGTCTGGGAAAATTCACTCGACGAAAAACGTCGCGCGGTCGATATGCGACTGACATTTTTTATAAAACAGCCGAATAATTATTACACGAAACGCATCGACGAACAAACGCAGTATATTCACAAAGAGGAAGAACTCGTTAAAAAATTGTACGACGCGGGATTTTGCGAGATCAAGGTTTGCGGATTCCTGAAAAACCGTCGTCCCGGGGATAACGAACAGCGTATAGTTTTCGCGGCTTATAAATAGGAGAAATATGGGTAAAAGAATCAGTTTCGGCCTGAACGCCGACAATTATTATGACCGCGGCGTCGAAGAGGCGGACGAGGGAAAGTACATAGAAGCGATTTCCGACTTGTACCTCGCGCTCGAACTGGATCCCGGCAATATCTATATAATGTCCGAAATGGCTTACGCGTACTATGACCTCGGGTTGGTTAAACAGGCGATAAAAGTATATTACCGCATACTAGACGCGGATAAATATTCTGACATAGCGTACATAGGACTTATGCAGAGTTTCGTGCACGAGAACAGACTCGTGTCCGCGCTATATTATCTCAATCTCGGCATTGAAAACGGAGTACTCGACACCGATTACGATCCTGCCGAAGATTTTTCGATTGCCGATATCGAAGAAAAACAACCTGCGTTCAGAGTGCTTCGCGGTACGAACCACGAAAGCGCCGTCAATCTTGCGAAACGCATGACGCTGACCGGCGAGTATGACCTTGCCGGAAAAATTCTCGACGTAGTGCCCGAAAATTCCGAACAGTACGTCGACGCCCGCAATCATATCGCGCTTTTGTCGCTGGCAAAAGGCGACTTTGCGACAAGCGAGGCAAACGCCAGAGCGATTATCGAAAAAGATCCCGGCAACGCGTGCGCCTATTGCACGCTGGTTATGGCGTGCCGCGCCGGCGGTAAAACCGAAGAAGCAAAAGAAGCGTTGCGCATGCTCGACGCGCTCGACGTCAAGGATCGCGAAAGCGTGGCAAGGGTGGCGGCTTGCGCCATGGAAGAGGGCGACGACGAGATGACCGTCAAATATTACGGCAGATTGTTCGATTTTACGCCTTACGAGTGCGAACCGACGCTGATCTACGCCGAGGCGCTGTTCAATATCGGCAGGAAAGAGGACGCGAGGAGTTATGTTACGGCGTTAAGACGGCTTTATCCGGACGACGGGACCGTGACCTATTATGCGCGTCTCATAAACGATCCGAAAACCGAACACATCACTCTTAATTACGATATTCCGCAACAGGAAATCGACAGAAGAATAAACTATATAGAGGACAAATTTTCCGAACTTGCCGACGTCGAAAAAGTAGTCGACGCAATGTACTACGACGAAGAACTTTACGACACGGTAATATGGCTGTTGTTCTCGAACGAATACGTCATCGCCAAGCATGTCGGATCGTTCCTTTGCCAGAGCGAGTTATGGCAGCCGTTTATTCTCGACCGCCTTATCGATCCCGACGTATTGCCGGCAACGAAAAAAGAATATCTTCTTAGTTATCTCAGATA
>CAKQVV010000059.1 GCA_934277845.1 uncultured Clostridia bacterium | reverse complement strand
GGGCTGGGCGTTTCGCTCGGGATCAAGGAAGGTTTCAAACTCTTTCTGCCGCAAAGCATGCCCGTACTGTACAATTTCTTCCGTTACTTCGTCACCGCTTTCGCGGCGGTCGCGGGTTTGCCGGCTCTATTTAAAGCAACGCGCCTTTACGGTAATTTCGGTAAACCTATGCCCGAAAAGAGTGCGTCCGATAAAACCATAAAAATCGATGAAACCGTCGGCGACGATAAAATCGAGTAAAATCCGCAGAAAATGCTTGACAAATTCTGTGCCCGGTAATATAATTTAGTCGCAACTTAGGGGCGGGGTGAAATTCCCCACCGGCAGTGAACGCGCGAGCGTAAGTCTGCGAAGGACGATATTCGTCCCCGAGCGAGTGAGATTCTCGCACCGACGGTACAGTCCGGATAGTATAAGTTGAACGGAATCCATGCAGGTTTTTTCACGCCCCCGAAATTTACGGAGGCGTTTTTTATGTCAAAAAATCGTTGGCTTTCCACGCGCGGTATCGTGCTTACCGCCACGCTCACGGCAATAGGTTACGGACTCAGTTGGCTGGAATTCCCGTTGTTTCCCGCCGCACCGTTTCTCAAACTCGACTTTTCCACATTCGTGACGCTGTTCGGCGGCTATATGTTCGGTTTTCCTGCGGCAGCAGTCATAGAAGGACTGAAACAACTGCTGATATGGGGGACGAAATCCTCGACCGGCGGCGTCGGCGAGATCGCGAACTTCATCATGACGATGGCGTTCGTTGCCGTGCCCACGATACTGTACAGGTACAAAAAAGGCAAAGGTCGCGTGGTGGAAGGGCTTGCAATCGGTTGCGCTTGCCAGATCGCCGCTTCGCTTGTTTGCAATCGTTTCATTACGTTTCCGCTGTTTGTCCGTGATGCCGCAAAGGAAATGTTCGCCAGCCTTTGGGGTTACGTTCTTGCTTTCAACGCAATCAAGTCCTTGTCCGTCAGCGTGCTCGTGTTCTTCCTTTATAAACGCCTGTCGTTCGTGCTTAAACGCTACGTTTTAAGTGACAACAAGAGTGAGCCCGCCGGATCCGCCGCCGCAACGGAAACCGTTTCCGCCGAACTTGCGCCCGAAGAAGAAACAAAAGTCGCGCCCGATATCGAAAATACGGCAATCACAACGGAAAATATGAAAAATTCCGACGAAAAACCGCTGTAAAGGAAGTAAAACCATCGGCGTAACCTTGCGTTTTTCCCTGTAAAGTAGTATAATTATCTTATGAAATACGTTTCCGAAAGTGAATCCGACACCTATAAGATTGCGGCAGAATTTGCCGGCACGCTTAAAGGCGGCGAAATCGTCCTGCTCGGCGGCGAACTGGGAGCCGGCAAAACCGCGTTTGTTAAAGGACTTGCCGTCGCACTCGGCATAACCGACGAGGTCACCAGTCCCACGTTCACGCTGATGAACGTCTACGAGGGAAGACTCACACTTTACCATTTCGACGTTTATCGCTTGCATAACGGCGAAGAGGCTTACGCTGCCGGGCTTACCGAGTTTTTCGGCGAAGCGGGATCGGTGTCGTGCATCGAGTGGTGGGAAAACATAACCGACGCGATCGCGGGAAATGTAATTAAAATCAGAATCGATTATCTCGGCGACGAGAAAAGGGAGATAGAAATTGAACGGTAAACAACGCGCGGCACTGCGCTCTATGGCAAGTACGCTCGATCCGATTTTTCAGATCGGCAAGAGCAATATCGGCGAAAATCAGATTCAGGGAATAGACGATGCGCTCGAAAAACGCGAACTTATCAAAATTTCGGTTTTGCGTTCCAGCGAAATGGAAGCGAACGAAGCGCTCGCATATCTCGCGGACGCGCTGAAAGCGACGCCCGTGTGCGCCATCGGCAACAAGGTCGTGCTTTATCGCAGATCCAAGTCCGATAAAGTAAAACATATCGAGTTTTAGGAGCGCGGCGGTGAAATATCTTGCAATCGATACCGCCGGCGATCCCGCGGCGATACTGGTCAAAAACGGCAAAAAAACCTTTTTCCGCACCGTGACCGAACAAAAACGCACCAGCGAAGTCCTGCTTCCGTCTGTCGACGAAATGCTTGACGAAAGCGGACTGACGCTTGACGATCTCGACTTTATGGCGGTTGTTACGGGACCGGGGAGTTTTACCGGTATAAGAATAGGCGTAAACACGGTCAAAACTTTCGCCTACGTTAAAAATACGCCGATTGCCGCCGTCGACTCGCTGAAAAAACTCACTTTCAACGATATTCCTGACTGTGCGAAAAACGTAATTTGCGCGGTACACGCCTACGCAAACTTTTGCTATATCGCGGTCTATGACGCTGACGGCATCGAGATCGCCGCGCCGCAAACGCTCGACTATGTCGCCGCGCGTGAATTTATAACGGCGCACGAAAATGCGGTGACTTTTGCGGACAAAGCGGCTTGCAACGGACTGAAAATCGAATGTCTTACCGACAATGCCGAGGTTTCTCTTGCCCGTGCCGCCGAGGCTTTTTATGACAACGGAAAAACCGTAGATTACGGCGAAGTCGAGCCGTTTTATCTCATGAAATCGCAGGCGGAGAGAGAACTTGAAAACAAAGAAAAACGCGGTTAATGTGCGTCCGGCGACTCTTGCCGACGCGCAGGAAATAGCGATGCTCGAACATGGGAGTATCGAGTGTCCGTGGAGCGAAAAACAAATAGCCGAGTCGATCGATAGCCCCGGCTATACTTTTTTAGTAGCAGAGTACGACAAAGATTTTGCAGGTTATGCCGGGATCGAATGGTGCCTTGACGAAGGTAATATCTGCAACGTTGCAGTATCGCCGAAGGCAAGGAGAGCGGGCGTTGCTTCCGCGCTTGTGGCGGAACTTTGCAACGAGGCGAAAAAACGCGGAATCGTCAAACTGTTTTTGGAAGTGAACGAGAACAATGTTGCCGCAAAATCGCTTTACGACAAGTTAGGCTTTGTTGTTTTATATAAAAGACCGAATTATTACCGCGATACGGCCGCGCTGGTAATGATAAAGGAAATCGGCTGATTTTGTTTCAACCGGCAGTTAAAACATGTTATTTTTACGTTTGATTTCGCATTTTTACCGCATTTCATAGTACTATGTCAGGCATAAATGCGATGTTAGCGCGACGTTTTGCGGACTGAAAAGTCACGGAACGTCGTTTTTTCGCATATTTAAGATGACGGAGGTATGCGGAATGTTTGTAAAGGTCGACGGCATTAACGTTTATTACGAGCGACGCGACGGTGTCGGCACTCCCGTCGTTTTGATGCACGGCTGGGGATGTCGGGTTGACGTTATGCGCCGCGTATTCGATAAATTAGCGGGCATGGGCAAGACCGTCGTTGCGTTTGATTTTCCCGGTTTCGGTAAATCCGATCCGCCTTTTCGTCCGTTCTCGGTCTATGATTACGCTCGCGTCACGCTAGGTTTTTTCTCGGCGTTGGGACTTGTGAAACCAGACGTAATCGCGCACAGTTTCGGCGGGCGTGTGGCAATAATTCTTGCGTCCGAAAATCTGGTAAACCGCGTACTTCTGGCAGACGCGGCGGGCGTGAAACCGCGATTTAATCTCTGTCGTTCGATTAAAATTTCGGTATATAAAATCCGTAAAAAACTGGGGCTGAAAACGGATAAATGCGGTTCGACCGATTATCGCGCGCTGGACGGAGTGATGCGCGAAACGTTTGTCAAAGTAGTGAACGAGCATCTTGACGAACTGTTGCCGCTCGTGACTTGCCCTACGCTCCTTGTATGGGGTGAAAACGATCGTGATACGCCGTTGTATATGGCAAAACGCATGGAACGCAAAATCGATGGCAGCGCACTCGTGGTAATGAAAAATTGCGGACATTTTTCGTTTCTCGACGATACCGAATCGTTCACGGCGGTTGCGTCGTCGTTTTTCGGGGAGGAGAAATGAGCGTCATTACGAAAATAATGCTGGGAATTGCGGGCGGAATAATCGCACCGCTTTATATTTACCGACTTTTGCTTTTGTATCAACTGTCGGCGTACAGATTGAAAGAACTTTGCACGGCAATAAAACGAAAACCATCCGCCTACTTTCTGATCAGTCCGTTGTTATGTGCGCTTTCGTTCACAACGTGCGCCGCGGTTTATCCGTTTGTACCATGCGACGGATTTGTCGTGACGATTGCGTTTCCGCTTGTCGCCGGCATGGCGGCGGCGATAAACGCACACCTGTCGGCAAAAGTCAAACTCGCGTTCACGGCAAGATTAAAGCGGTTTATAGTAGTATTTACGGTACTTACCGCGATTTTTTCGGCAGGGTTGACGTTGCTTTATCCGCCGCTCTTTGCCGTGGCGTCGATTTTTCCCTGTGTACTTGCGTTTTTAATGTCGGCGGCGATAACGTCTCCTATCGAGAAGCGTCGGAACGCGCGTTTCGTTCTATCGGCAAAAAACACACTTGAAAAACGTGTCGATTTGATTAAAATAGGCATAACCGGCAGTTACGGCAAAACCACTGCGAAAAATCTCGTGACGGCGTTTTTGTCCAAGAAATATTCGGTTTGTGCTACGCCGGGAAATTACAATACGCCAATGGGAATCGCGCTCACCGTGCGTGACGAATTACTTGCCGACGACCAAGTTTTCGTTGCCGAAATGGGAGCCAGGTATGTCGGGGATATTCGCGAACTCTGCGAAATCGTTTCGCCGTCTGTCGCCGTGCTGACCGCAATCGGCACGCAACATCTCGAAACATTCGGATCGGAAGAAAAACTTTTACAAACTAAAAACGAACTGGTGAACGCGCTTCCGAGCGACGGAGTAGCGGTCTTTAACGGCGATAACGACGGATGCAAACAATTGTACGAAAAATGCACCTGTAAGCGGCTTGTAAGCGGTCGCGACGAAGAAGCCGTAAAACGACTTTACGCCTTAACGGGCGAGAATAACGCCGCAAATAACAGGAATAAAAAAGTTAAAACGAGTTTACCGACATCCGACGACATAAAATCGCTGTCGAAATACGACGCGTTTTACGGTGATATAGGCTACGCTGCGCGAGGTATGGAATTTACTCTCGTCGTGTCCGGGCATGCCGTGAGGATAACCGCCGCGCTTTTGGGATCACACGTGCCGTCGATGATTGCCGAATGTGCGCTCGTTGCGGATTATCTCGGAATCCCGATCGAAAAAATCAAATTTGCCGCGGAAGAGGTCAAACCGGTTGCACATCGGCTGGAATTGTTATATAATGGTGACGACGTGATAATCGACGACGCCTACAACGGCAACGAAGCCGGTGCGAAAAGCGCGCTCGAAGTACTGTCGAAGTTTTCCCCGCGCATACGCGTGCTGATTACGCCCGGAATAGTCGAACTCGGCGCAATCGGAGAATCGGCAAACGAACGGATAGGCGAACTTGCCGCAGTTTCGTGCGACTACGCGATTTTCGTGGGAAGCAATTCCGGTGCGCTTGCAAGAGGCGCGAAGACTAACGGGTTAAGTCCGGAAAAAATCACGGAGGTCCGCGATCTCGACGGCGCGGTCGAAATGCTGAAAACGATAAAAGGAGAAAAGGCAGTGCTGTTCGAGAACGACCTGCCGGACAATTATTGATTATGACAAGACGCAGAGTTGCGCTCGTGACCGGCGGCGCGAAAGGAATAGGCAAGGCAATAGCGGAAAAACTGGCGAGTGCCGGTTTCTCGGTTGCCGTCAATTACAATACGTCAAAAGTCGCGGCTTTTGAACTCGTAGCCGAACTTCAATCCCGTGGAATAAACGCGCTTGCGGTAAAGGCGGACGTTTCAGATTATAACGCCGTAAAACACATGTACGACGAGTGTCGTGCGTACTTCGGGTTTGTCGATACGCTCGTGAACAACGCCGGAATAAGCCTGATAAAGCCTTTGTATGAATGTACCGGGACCGATTTCGATCGTGTGATCGCCGTCGATCTTAAATCTGTGTTCAATACTTGCCGCATCTTTACGCCCGATATGACGAGCGAAGGCTTCGGCAGAATAGTCAACGTCGCGTCCGTGTGGGGCGAATACGGCGGCAGCGCCGAAACGCTGTATTCGGCGGCAAAGGCGGGCGTAATAGGCTTTACAAAAGCGTTGAACGCCGAACTCGCGCCAGGCGGCGTAATCGTCAACGCGGTTTCGCCCGGCTTTATAAATACCGCAATGAACGCCGGACTTGCTCAAACCGACGTCGACGCGTTTCTCGAGTCGGTCAGCGTGGGCAGGATAGGTTCGCCCGAAGAAGTTGCCGAAGCCGTAGAGTTTCTCACCCGCGAAAAACTTTACGTCGCAGGAGCGAACCTTTCGGTCAACGGCGGCATCTTGTAGATATTGTTCGTCATCGACCGAAACGAATATAAACAAATACACAGAACGTTGGATTAGTTATAAAACTTAAAACGGCAAACGCAATATACCGCATTTGTCGTTTTTTAGCATAAGAAAATACGGTTGTATTGTGTGAAAAACCGTAACAAATCCTCATAATACAAATTCTGAACGGTTTTGATGCAAATATAAGACCGTTATAACAAAATCATCAATCATACAAAAATCCCCCGCCGTGTTACTTCGGCAGGGGGATAATCGTTTGTTTCTTTTTTAAGACCTTAATCGTCGAAACCGTCGTGATATTCTTTTTTATCGGCGTCGGTTTTGTCTTCGGAAACCGGTTCTTCGGGCTTTACCTCTTCGGTCTTAACTTCTTCGACGGCAACTTCGTCAGATTCCGCAGAATCGGTCGTTTCGGTTTCCGTCGCGGTTTCGCCGCTTTCGTCAGCGTCGTCAGATGCGCCGGTATTCGCCTCGACGCTTGCGTTTTCCGCAGGCTGTTCGTTTACGTCGGAAGCGGGAACTTCTTCGACGTCGTTGAACTTTTCAAAATCGTCTTTCGGCTGTTCGGCATCGCCGGGCTTTGTATCGGGCTTAGCCGCAGGCGCATTGTGATTTACGAAACGACGATCATAAGATGCGTGTTTCTTGTTGTCTCTCTTCTTGGGTTTGTTTTCGATAGCCTTTTTGATGATCGAGCCGACAACCGCAATCACAACCGCAACGGCGAGAAGGATAGAGGGGATAAGCCACCATGCAATCTCGTTGGCAGAAGTCTTATCGTCGGTATCCGTGTCATCGGTTTTGTCGTCGGTGGCAGTTGCGGCGGCGAGATTGACGCGCATCGTGTAATCGTCGATAGCGTTCTCGTCGTCTTTGAGATCCTTCGTTACGTTCTCATAGTCGATGTTGGAAATCGATTCGAGAACGATGTCTTTGATATAAACGGTGCCGGTGACGGCTTGGTTGGACTTTTCGCTACCGCCAAGTCCTAGAACCACGGCAGTGGTAGAAGCGGCGGACGAAGACTTGATATAGAAGGTATAGGTGCGGTAAGCGTCGTTATCGGTAATAGAATCGACGGTAACTGCGGTGGACTTGAAGTCGAAGCGGTAATCGCCGTTGGTCAGTTTCACATACGCGCCGACGGACTTTTCGTTTTCGAGTTCGTCCTCGGGGAATACGGTCTTAACCTTCATGCTGAACTTGTAGTAACTGTCGGCAGCAAGCGCGAAAGTATTGTCCAGCGTGACGGAAGAGTAGGTCTTGGTAACGTTTTTAAGAACGAGCGAGCCCTCGTGTTCTGCACCTTCGACAACGCCGTATTTGACAACGCCCGCGCCCTTGGAAAGAGTCCAGGTATAAGGCGTCTTGACTTTGCCGTCGTCGTAGGAGTCATAAAGAGTGAAGTCCTCGGTACCGAGAGAAACTGCCGCGGAACGAACGCCGTATTTGAGTCTGTCAACCGCACGGTCGTGTTTGTACTGAGCGGCTTTCTCGTTGAAGATTTCTTCGGTCGAGCCGGATGCAAACGCGACTTCGGTGAAGTACACGGTACCGTTTGCGAGTTTGGTTGCATTTTTGTCGCGGTCGTTAAGACCGAGCCAAAGTTCTGCAGTCATCGTCGCGTCTTCCGCGCCGCCTTTGATATAGAAGGTATATGTGCCGCTCTCGGTGATCTTTTCGATCGTTGAAACTACTTTACCGCTGCGTTTAAGCACGAGGTTCGCGCCGTAACCGGAGAGGTTCTTCGCTTTGAGCGAAACCGCAAGCGTGTTATAGGAAGACGCGGAAACGGTGAAGTCGCTGCTGCGGTAGCAGAATGCGGTGTCGGTAGCGGAGGAGAGTTTCAGTACGTTGCCCCAGTCGTCGACGGGATCGATCTCACTGACGGGGACGAGGCCGGAAACTGCGTCATCGGTAGCGACCGCGGTTTGCGAATAGCCGGTAGTACCGACTTCCGACGCGGTGTATTTGGTCCAGCCGGACGGAGTGAGCGGGGTGGAGAGTACGCCGTCGACGTAATCGATTTTGTCATAGGTGCCGACGGTATTGAAACTGCCGTTAGTAATGCCGGTAGAATCGGTAAAGGAATCGATTGTAACGGTCTTGGAGCCGGAAGAAGAAAGATCCGAGTATTCGGCAGGCGTGATTTCCTGAATTTTGACTTCGTCGAAAAGCGCGATGCCCTTGGACGGATTCGATTCGGAGCCGAGTCCCAAACGGAGACTTGCTTCGTATTCGTCGGACAGGTCGGAACCTTTGACGTACATCGTCAGTTCGCTCCAGCCGTTGTGGTTATAATTTGCGGTAGAAACGGCAAGACCGGTAGCAGCGGCTTCGGTGTAATCGGCATTGTTCTTGTGTTTGTAGCGAAGCACTGCATTTATGCCGTCGCCGCCCGTTACGTTTTCACCGTCGTACCATGCGCTTATACGATAGTAGGAATAGCGTTTAAGCGAGAAGGTAGCGGACTCGATATAACCGTAACCTTCGCCGAAGGTTTCTTTTTCGCTGTTATAGGTGGAAACCGCAAAAACATTGTTGCGCTCTTCGCCTCTTTCGAAAGGTGCATAAAGTTGTTTTTCAAGACCGAGAAGGTTTTTGCTTGCAACGCCCGAGTAAGCGTTGACGATCTGCTTGACTGCCGCGTTGCCTTTGATCGAGCCGAACTCGCCGGAATGATCGAAAGCACCGCCCTGCATGTAATCCACGTTTTTGAGCGCGCTCACGACCGCGATATGATCGTTGGTAGCGGCGCCCGCGGTTTCCTTGTAGAACGCCTTGGACGTGATTTCGGTAGCGACGATGTTGTCAAACATCGCGTAACCTAATGTAAGCGAGTTTTCCGCGTCGCTGCCCAGTTGCAGACTCAGAGTAGCGGTAGCGGTCTTATAAGCCGAAGTTTCGACGTAAAGAACGTAATTTTCCCAGCCCTTGTTGGCGGTGGCGTTTGCGTCGGTAACGACGGTGCCGACGAAGCCCGCGGGATCGTCTTTGACGCCGTTTACTACGATGGACGCGCCGCT
>CAKQVV010000058.1 GCA_934277845.1 uncultured Clostridia bacterium | reverse complement strand
TCATAATGTCGCTGGGCGCGTACGTTCTGATGAAAAAGGACCTGCCGGGCAGAAGAATTTTCTTCACGCTGCTGCTTATCACGATGTTTTTCGGCGGCGGACTGATCCCCACGGTACTCACGCTGCGTTCGCTGCACCTTACGAACAACTATCTCGGACTGATACTTCCGTTCGGCATTTCCGCTTTCAATATGATCCTGCTTCGCAATTTCTTCGCGCAGGTACCCAAAGAAGTGCTCGAATCCTGCAAAATGGACGGCTGCGACGATTTCCGCTGTCTGTTCCAGTTCGTGATTCCGCTGTCGAAAGCGGGACTTGCGACGATAGCGGTGTTCACGCTGGTGGGCAAGTGGAACGACTGGTACTGGCCGATGGTGCTGCTGACGAACGAGAACATGTACCCGCTCGCAAATCAGGTCAAGATCGCGTTGTCCGCGTCGGTAGACAACGTGCAGGCTGGCATAATCGACATGACAAAGGTCTTTGCCGACGGACGAAACGGCGCGATCATCGTGATTTCGCTGTTTCCGGTAGTCGTCGTGTATATGGCTCTTCAAAAATACTTCGTGCAAGGCGTAATGCTGGGCGCGATCAAATCCTAGAAAAGGAGAATCGATATGAAAAAACTCATGGTAAAATTTATCGCGCTCGCACTCACGCTGTGCTGCTGTTCCGGCGTTTTCGCGGGCTGCGGCGGAAGTACGGGCAACGACGGCAAGCTGACGCTGTTTTATTCCGATCTCAGCGGCGTGAACACCGCGATAAAGCGCAAGTCCGATCTCTATAAAAAGTACATGGAATTGTGCGGCGTGGACTTCACCTGCCTGACGGCGGGCGGCGGTCAAGCCGAAACCAAACTTCAACAGTACTTCAACACGGGCGAACTTCCCGACGTGTTCATTTCGCGTACCGCCGAAAAACCCGTGCTGTTCAAGAAAATGATCGCAGCCGGCGCGATACTGCCTGTTTCCGATTACGTTTCGGAAACGCAGTACCCGAACATTTACAAGCATTTGTCGAAATACGAGTTCTTGAAGAGCAATATCGACTTTATGGGCGGCAAAATGTACATGATTCCCACGACCTGGACGCAGGAACACACGATGTTTATCCGTAAAGACTGGCTGGACAATCTCAACGCCAAACTCGCAGGCATACTCGTTGCGGACGGCGTGATCGCGTCGGAATCGGACATGACCGACGAGATTTACGAAGAGTATAAGTTCGGTATTCCCACCGATCTTATGGAGTTCTACCGCGTGTGCCGTGCGTTCAGCATTTACGATCCAGACAACGACGCAAGCACGACGACCTACGGCTATACTTCGTCCAAGGACATGTATTCGGACAACTGGCTGTACGTCGCGGGCGGCGGTTACAGAGTGATGGAGGACAACGACGGCGACGGCAAGTACGAGTTCAGCGGCATAAGCGAAGGAAACAAGTATTCCGTCAGCGTGATCAACAGCATGCTCGCAAACGGATATATGGATCCGAGCTGGGTGACCAACGAGAGCAACAACAAGATGGCTGCGTTCGGCAACGGCACCGTGGGAATCATCGAAAATCAGGTCATGCTGAACACGATACTTTCCTATTTCGTCACGCAAAAGAACTGGACTTACGAACAGGCTGCCGAAAATATCGTGATGTTCGCGCCGCCCGCCGGCGAGGACGGATACTACGGTATTCAGGGACACCCGAACTTCTGGACTTCGGTGTGCATCAGTTCTTCGTTGTCCGAGAGTAAGCGCAACGACGCGTTGAAATTCATGGACTGGATCCTCGGCGACGACGCGGTCGACCTGCTTACCTACGGCATCGAAGGCGTGCACTACGAGACCGTGACGGACGAGGACGGAAGCACTCACCGCGAATCGCTGCTGGGGTTCGAGGACGAACTGCACGGTATTTACAAGACGCTGGACGGCGTTGACACTTTCAGCGGACTGCGACTGTTTACCAACATTACCGCGGGATATTACAACGAACTGCAAACCAACAGCGGCAAAGTGATCGCGGCGATGGAAAACGCCAAAACTTACAACCGCTATCCCGATTACTACATGCTGACCGAGGACACCTACACCGAGCATTTCGACGGACTGTGCGACAAGATGATCAGCGAGTTCACGCTCATGGAAAGAAACACCGCGCTCACCTGCGCTCAACCCGACTTTTCCAAAAAGCCGAGCGAGTGGTGGGGATCGTTCCGCAGTTACAACGCCGCTTATAACGACGCGTGGAACACCTATGTAAACACGATGAAGTCGACCTACAAGGCGCAGGCGATAACCGACGCTTACAACGCGGCGATCGCGCACGGAACAAAAACCGTCGCGCCCGGTATCGACGGCTTCGGACGACTGATACTCGACTGAAAAATACGCAACCGGAATCCTGAAAGGCGGTGCTTATGAGAAAAAGAAAACGACTGATTCTATTTTTATTGCCGATACTCACGCTCGTCGCGATTGCCGTCGTGCCGTGTAAAAGCACGGCTGACGCCGAAACTTCGATTTCGCCCGAAACGTACTACCTTTACGGGGATTTCGGCGGACGGTATTTCCGCACTTACGAGGTTTCGGGAGGGCTGTGGCGATACACCGATACCGATACTTACGCGCAGGTCGAAACGGAAAGCGGCGGTGCGGTCAACCTGCACCCCGGGAACTACGGCGACACGATAAAAGCGTTTCGTTTTACCGCGCCCGGAACGGTCACGCTTCGCGGCAGCGTGCGGCTGAAAGCCGACGCGGATAAAAATCCCGACCGCAACGTGAACGGCATACGCTTCTCGATAGAAAAACGCGAGTATACGGACGGCGTTTACGGCGATGCGCGCGCGATCGACGAGAATTACGCCGATTACGAAGTGACTGGCGACGTGCCGGTACGTTTCGAGATCGTGGGCGTCAGAGTGAACGCGGGCGACCTTATCGCACTGTCGGTAAACAACAACGGCAACAACGACAGCGACGGGAACACAACGGTTTTCGGCGCGGTGTTTACGCCCGACGAAAACGCCGGCGCGGTCGAACTCACTGACGACATCGGCTGCTCGACGGCACCCGTAAGGAACTATTCGGACGAGCAGGGCAAGTACGGCTGGTACTACGCCTACGGCACGCCGGAAAAGTATATTCTCATGAATCACAGGTACGTTTACGGCGACTATCGCTGGACGGGCAGATTCAATTATCAGTTCATCGGACAGACGCAAATGCACCCGTCGGGCAAGTTCGACGACCTTAAAATCTGGGTGTCGGATTTCGACGGCACGATTACGGTCGGCGGCTTCGTCATGCGCAACTCGCACGAGGGTGACGGCGCGGTCGCGGGACTGTATTTCAACGGAGAAAAACTGTGGGAAGAAACCTGCGATCACTACGGCAAAAAAGTGTACGTCATTCCCGAAACGCGGCTTGCCGTCAAAAAGGGCGATACCGTGATCTATTCGCTCGGCACCGGCAAAAAACAGGACGAAGTAGGCGACGGCGTGGAGTTTATAACGAATATCTACTGCGACGAAATTGCGATCGCATATCCGGATACCGACCTTGACGCGTATCTGTCGCTTGCGAAAAACGAAGCGGAAATTCTGAATGCTAACGCGGCGGAAGAAAAGGAAAACACCGGCTGCGGCAGCGGTAAAGCGGCTTCGGCTGCTTTGGCGGTGCTCGCAGCGGGCGCGGGACTTATGCTCGGGAAGAGGTGGTAAGAATCATGAAAAAACTTACTGCGATAATTGCGGCGTTGGCTTGCTGCGCGTGCTGTTTCGCGTGCGCGGGCACGGACAAACGCTATGACAACGTAGCCGATTTCGCCGCGAAGCAAGGATACAGAGGCTGGACGTATATGTTCGGCGACGCGTCGTTTCAGCCGACGCTCATGACCTACAACGAGTACAAGGGGTGCTACAATTCTTCGCTGACGACGGCGTGCGGCAGCGAGTGGAAACCGCATCAGAACGAGGACGTTATTCTGCGCTTCGACGCGCCGAAGAGCGGCAAAGTTACGGTTAAATTTTCTGTTAAACTGATCGGAATACAGATCGAAACCGACGACGGTGTGCTGTTTTCGGTGCTCGGGAACGGCGCGAAAGAAACGCTTGCCGAAGTTTCGCTCGTCGGCAACGGCAAGGAAAGCGCGGATTCGGGCGAATTTACGACGGATATTAAAAAGGGCGAAAGCCTGTATTTCGTGCTGAACGCAGGCTACGGCAGCGAAAACGACTTGACGGACGTGCGCGTGTCGGTGGAATACTGAGGTGACTAATGAAAAAACGATCGGTTAAAAATAAAATTGTCGCGGTGCTTTTGTCGCTGGGCGTTTGCGCGGGTTCGCTGGGTACTCTCGCGGCGTGCGGCGACAAAGGGACGCGCATCTCCGTGGATTTTTCGGCGGTGGACGGCACGTTGCCGCAAAACCTGAAAAAAACGGATATGTTCAATCCGACCTGGACTTTTATGGGCGAGGCGGACGGCACGCTCGATCCCGCCGCACTCGGCACTTTGAGCGGCATAACCGAGCTGAAACCCGATAACTTCCGTATCGACCTTATGTTCGGCAACGAGCAGAACGGCATAGGCAAGCCTATCGGCAGGAACGGAGGCAGCGGCGGCTCGGATAAAGAGTGGGACCTTGCCCGCGAGTTTATCGACGCGTGCAGGACAAACGGCGTTTCGCCGTACCTTGCGGCGGTGGGTACGCCCGCCTACGCGACGAAACAGGGCGACGACCTGGATTTTCGGAACGTGCCGGATCAAAAACGTTATTACGAATTTTGCTATAACGTCGCGGATTATCTCAAACGCAACGATATTTACGCGACGCTGGAAACCTGGAACGAACCCGATCTCGAAGGCAACGTTTACTGGCTGGGCAGTACCGAAGAGTGGATAAATACGGTTATCACCGCGGCGAAAGCGTATTACGACGCGAACGAGTTTTCGTCCGTCGTTTCCGCGGGACTGGCAAGACCTTTGAAATTCATAAACGAACAGGTTACGCTCGGCGGCGAACTTACCACCGGCTGGGACTACTTTTTCAAAACTTCCGCGGAAAGCGGCGCGATGCCCGACGGCTTTTCCTGGCACTTTTACGGACCGTCCGACGGCGATCTCGAGGGCGATTACACCAGCGGCACGGGCGAGAACAACTTTACCTATCAGCTGGGCGAAGTGCGCAAGGCATTCGATAAGACCTCAAAGACTTACGATATAAGAAAAGTGCAGCAGCATCTGACCGAATACCACCCTGTATCCAACGATTTTTACGGCGGAAAGAGTCAGATGAGCGACACTTACGAGCGAGTGTGGGCGTTTTACGACGCAATCGAGAGAATCAACGAGGCTTCGGACGTGACGCGCGTTTCCTGGCCGATGTGGATCGCGTCCGAGCAGTTCGGATTGTTCGAGCCGTATCTCGCGGTCAATCCCGTGTATCACGCGCTGTGGTCTTACGGCAGACTGCCCGTAACCCGCGTGAAAACGAACGGCGACGGCGATAACGCGGGCGTGCTGGCGGGCGCGGACTCGCTTCGTGCGGGCGCGATCGTCTACAACCGCGCGCTGAAAGAAACGCAAACGGTCACGATAGACTGGTCGGGTTTGCCGGCGGGAACCGAAACCTGTACGGTGTACGGAATACTTCCCGATTACTACGTCAAAAGGCTGCCCGACAAGACGCCGGAAGTATATAAAACCGTCAAAAAGCCGAAAGACAAGGGCAGTATCACGCTGGAAATCCCAGTGAACGGCGCGTACTATATCGAGTTCAACGCTGCGGAAAACAAGAGCGAACTCGACAGAACCGCGAATATCGGCAATCTTATCAAAAAGGAATATTGCTATACCGATCGCGGCGACGACAAGCCGTTTGCCGACGTGTTCAACGGCAGTTTCAACGCTTATCTCGGCATGCTTGGCAGCGACGAGGGCGAGGCGAGCGCGGCAGTTATTACGAGCGGCGCGAACAAGATCGGCAAACTGAATTTTTCCGTGAAAACCTACGGCGAACTTAACCCGGGCGAGAATGCCGCACTCGGCGTGAGAGTGGATTACCACACTGTCGAAGGGTTCGTAAAATCGGTCAGGATCTCGGCGGCAGGCTTTACTGCCGAACCCGATCTGCCGTTCGGAACGTGCGAACGCTCGGACGAAAGCCACGTTTTCGGGACTAACGGCAAGTATTCGCTGGATCTTGCCGCAAACGCGCCCGGGAACTGGGACGGAATAATAGAGATAAGTTACTTTATAAAGAACGCGGGCAGCGGCGCGCTGGCGAAGATTACGCTGGAATAGAGGAGAAAAACGATGAAAAAATTTATTGCGGTTTTACTCGGCGTTTTGCTTCTCGCGTTTCCGCTCGCGGCTTGTGCGTCCGCGCCGGACGGCGGGCGTGACGACGGCGGCATGGCTTACGTCGATCCGGATCTTCCCGACGGCACGCACGAAGAATTGTCCGGTTACGATCCGGGAGAGTTCGATCTCGACTCGTACATGACGCCCGTGTGGAACGACGGCGGAGTGGCGAGAGCGGAGAGCGCGTTCGTGAGAAAAGAAAAAGACGGCTCGATCGCGCCGATAAAAATGCTGTACCCGATGAAACAAATCGTGTCGGTGCGAAGTTTCGGACTGGACGTCCTTTACGAAGAGGGTAAGGACTATTCGCTCACGCCCGACGGCAAACTGCAAATCAATCCCGACGGGGCGATAAAAGCTATCGATTACGATAAATTCTATATCGACGTCTACGATCCGACTTCCGGCTCGATGATGCCCGAGCGTTACGGCAGCGGCGCGCAGATTTACCGCGAGGCCATATTAGAAAACGGCGAGCATCATGCCGGCATGACCGAGTGGCAAATCGTCGTGACCTATCGTCATTCCGCACTGTGGACGGGCAGCGTGCCCGCGTCTCAGTCCGACCGCTTGCCGCGCACGAATACGATACTCGGCAGCGGCACGGCGAAACTGAAAATCGCGGTGCTCGGCGACAGTATTTCGCAAGGCTGGACGGCTTCGGGGTACGAAAACGTGGACATTGCGCCGCATTGTCCGCCGTATGCCGAACTTTTTGCGGCTTCGCTGAAATCGAGATTCGGCGAGGAAAAGGTCGAACTTAAAAACTTTTCGCTTGCGGGAAAGACGAGCAGGTGGGCGTTGTACGAGCAGGACGGTGTGGAAAACTTCGGCAATATGCTGGCGTATTCGCCCGATCTCGTCGTGATCGCGTTCGGCATGAACGACGGCGTGGACATCGCGCACGCCGACTACGGCGACAATATCGAAAATATAATCGATCGCATAACCGAGCGTAATCCGAAAACGGAAATCGTGCTAGTGTCCCCGATGCTTCCGAACGCCGAAATCCGTGTGAACTGGGGCAACCGCACGCCCATACTCGCGCGTCAGCCGGAGTACAAGGCTGTACTTCGCCGCATTGCGGAAGAGAGAACGGCGGTCGCGTTTGCGGACGTGACGAGTGTTTTTCAAGAGATAAATAAAAGCAAGCGTTTTATAGATTATACGAGCAACAACGTGAATCACCCGGGCGATTACGGACACCGCGTTTACGCGCAGGTACTGATGCAAACCGTTGTCGGGAATCGGTTACCGGGATAAAGAAAACGGAAATATTAAAGAATGATAACTTACGACGGCAATACCAAATGCTTTATTCTTTGCGGCAAAACCTACGAATACCTAATGTATGCTGACGCGGCAGGAATTCTGCAACAACTGTACTACGGCAAAAAATTAAAACGCGGCGACGAGAATTTCCTTATCCGCGAACACGGCTTCCGCGCCGAACCTGATCCCGCCGATATTAACCGCGACATGACGAGCGGCAATACGCCGTCCGAGATCGGCAGTTTCGGTCGGGGAGACTATCGTCAGGCGACAGTGATCGCACGCCGCGCCGACGGTTCCGCAATGAGCGGATTCCGCTATGTATCGCATAAAATCGTGGAAGGAGCCGCGAAACCTTGCGGACTTCCGGGCGTGAGAAACGCCGACGAAACGCTGATCGTGACGGTAAAGGACGAGTTTTCCGAACTAGCAGTCGACCTTTACTATATCGTGTCGGACGACTCGGACGTGCTCGTGCGGTACCTGACGATCAAAAACTGCGGTACCGAAGCGGTCATGCTCGAACGCGCGTACTCGTTCTGTCTCGATCTTCCCGATACGGGCAGGTTTTACTCGACGTGTCTTGCGGGCGACTGGGCGAGCGAACGCACGCCCGTGACTGCGCCGATCGAAAACGGCACGACGAGAATAGAATCTACGCGCGGATATTCGTCGCACCAGATGAACCCGTTTCTTATGGTAAAAACAGCCGACTGCACGGAAAACAGCGGCGAATGTTATTGTTTCGCGCTCTTGTACAGCGGTTCGTTCGCGATCACTGCGGAACTGTCCAGCAATCGCAGGCTGCGCGTTCAGGGCGGCGTGAACGATTACGGTTTTTCGTGGAAACTCGCGCCCGGCGAAGAGTTTACCGCGCCCCAGGTCGCACTTTGTTATTCGGCGGCGGGAGCGGGGCAGGCGTCGAGAGAATATCACGACTTTTTCAGAAACAGGGTGATAAACCCCGCGTTCGCGCACGCGAAACGCCCCGTTGTGCTGAACAACTGGGAAGCGACTTATTTCGACGTGAACGAAGAGAAACTTTTTGCGATCATCGACGAAGCCGCATCGCTCGGTGCGGACACGTTCGTGCTGGACGACGGCTGGTTTGCGCGACGGAACGCCGATAATTGCAGTCTGGGCGACTGGTACGCAAACCTCGATAAATTCCCCGGCGGACTGAAAGGCATTATCGACAAGTGCAAAAGCGTCGGACTTAAATTCGGACTGTGGCTGGAACCCGAAATGGTCAGCGAGGACAGCGATCTATATCGCGCTCATCCCGATTTCGCGATTGCAAAGCGCGGCACGGAGCCTTGCAGGAGCCGCAACCAGCTCGTACTCGATCTCACGAAGCGCGAAGTAGTCGATTATCTTGTCGGCGTTATATCGCGACTGCTTGCCGAAAACGATATTTCGTACATAAAGTGGGATAAAAATCGCGACATGACGGAATTATATTCGGACGGGCTGACAGCCGATCGTCAGGGTGAGTTCCAGCATCGCTATACGCTCGGTTTTTACGAACTCGCCGACAGGCTTACGAGCGCGTTCCCGGACGTATTGTTCGAGGGGTGTGCGGGCGGCGGCGGAAGATTCGACGGCGGCGTGCTGTACTATTTTCCGCAGATCTGGACGAGCGACGGTACGGACTGTTATGATCGCGCGAAGATCCAGTACGGAACTTCGCTGTGCTATCCGACGTCGGCTATGTCGTGCCACGTTTCGGCGTGTCCGAACCATCAGACCGGGCGCGTGACGCCGCTGAAAACCCGCGGTGCGATCGCGTCTCTTGGTGCGACGGGATACGAACTCGATCCAGGCGCACTGTCGAAAGACGAGAAAGAACAGGTGAAAAAACAAATCCGCGATTATCGCGGAATCGACGAACTGGTACTCTCGGGCGATCTTTACA
>CAKQVV010000057.1 GCA_934277845.1 uncultured Clostridia bacterium | reverse complement strand
GTCGACGTCCGCCTGCGCCGCTTCGTACTCGGCTGTCGCCGCGGCGGTCTTTTCCGCGCGGTCGCCGACGAGCGCCGCGGTTACGTTCGCCGCAACCGACGAGCGCGCAAGTCCGCGTTTGAGCGCGTCGTAACGCGCCTCTTCTATTGCCGCTTCGTAAGCCTCGCTCAAAGATTTCAGCGTCTTTTCATAACTTTTCGAGCGATTGTCCTTGTCGGTCGCGTACTTTTCGATGAGCGCGGCGATCTCGTTCTCGACGGACTCGGTGCCTTTGCGGCGATAATCATTCAACCCGGCTTTCGCCGCGTCCGCGATCTCGTCGTCCGACGGCGCGGTATAGTCGAGCCGCTGATACTTTTCGCCGTCGTCGAGTTTCGGCTTATCGGGCGAATACGATTTCTCGATTTCTTCTATTTTGCCGAACACGTCGCTATAATCGCCCGACGCCGCGTTTTCGTTCTTCTTCGGCTCGTTGCGGTTCAGATAGTTCTGTATATAAGAAATTACGTTCATTTTCTCTTTTCTCCTTCATTCGATAATAAAACTGCATTCTTTTGTTGCGCGCGACGGACGAACGCAACGCGCGGAAATCAATCCGGGACATAATCAAGTCCTCCTCGCCGCACCAGCACGCCATAGTCCAGCCGGAAACAGTCGTCGCCGTAGCCGACGATTTCGGCAGACGAAAATATCGGCTGTTTCGCGCCCGCCGGCACGGTTTTCATCACGAGCGTGCCGCCCTCGTCGAGAATAAACCCGACGCTGCCGTCGGCGGCTTTTCTCGCGCTCGAAACCCGGTACTTGCCCACGGTGATCGTATTAACCGTAAATTCCATTTTTTCACCTCGTAAGTTTCAGGTCCACCGTCACGCTTTCGGCGTCGCCTTTCGGATCGTCCAGTACCACCGCGTCGAACGTGATCGACGAGTTCGCCGCAAGGTCGGGACAGTAAATCGCCCTGCCGTAAGGCACGGGATACAGCGTCCTGACTTCCCCGCCGTCGTACAGCGCGAGAATATAGTTGCCGGCGACTATCGCGTCCTTCGGCTCGGGTACGCTTTCGTCCGCGCCGATCGCCGCGATCGAAAGTTTCGTGCCGGTCGTGAGATTAAGACAATGCTTCATCGCGCCGTTCTCGAAAGTCAGACAGTAATTTCCGCAAAAGATCGTCCGCTCGTCGTCGCCGACTACGAATATCGCGCTCTTTGCAAACGGCATGACGTACTCGACGGGCATATTGACCGAGCGCACGCGCACCCACTGATCGAAGCAGGCTTTCAGCGTGTAGACCGATCCGGCGACCGCCGACCGCAGCCGCGTTTCCAGCGACGAATTTCTCGTGCCGTGACAGTAAACGTAATACTTCTTCGCGGACTTCGACGCGTAATAAACGCTGTTTACTCCCGACCGCCCGAACACGTAATCGTCGGTTTTGACTCCGACGCTCATGCTCGTCGTCACGCCGTCGTCGGTTTCCGTCCGGTGCGTGATCGCCGTTCCGTCCAGCAGCATAAAATCGACTTTTCCGTCCGGGGTTACTACGGCAGCGACGTCCGCGGCGTTATCTATCCCCACGAAAGTCACGCGCGTGACGCGTCCGTCCTCGCCGAGTTTGTAGCGGTAGAGTTTGCCGCAAGCCGTCATCAGTCCGCCGTCGGACAACAGCACCGTTTTACCGCCGGGGTTCGACGTCTTGTAAAGCGGCGCGGGCGTGCCGCCCGACGCGCCGTAAACCGTGATTTCCTTGTCGGTAATAACGGCAAAGTACGCGCCCGACGGCTCGGACAAAAACACCGCGTTTTTCGGCAGCCGCCCCTTGATTATTTGCGGACAATCGGCTGTCAGCCTGTTCGCCTTGGGAAAATCATACTCGGTTCCCACCGCTTCGCCGCCGCTCTTGACGTTGAGTACGGACGTGACGTGCATGCCGGTGATCTCCGCGCCGAAGTTTTCCCTGACGGTAGCGGTGCATTTTTCGATGTGCGCGCCCGTAGCCGCGAATCCGCGCATAACGACTTTATTGTTCATCAGCAGCAGTATTTCGTAAGGCGCGGCAGTAAACTCGCACGAAAAACCGATACCGTCCGCGTTTATCACGGGCGTAACGGCAACGTGCTCGTCGATACCCGATTCGCTCCTCGGCATCACCGCCGCGGTGTGGTAGTTCGTCCCGTGCGCCAGTTCGAACGACGCGCCGCCCATGCCCTCGATGCCCAAAAGCACGCGCACGAGCCGATTGTCGCCGGCGGTAAACCGCATGGTTTCGCTCGTCAGCGTCAGCCGTATTTCCGCTTTTATCACAATGTCCTCGCCGGCAACCTTCGTCACCGGACCGAACGACGCGAAATCGGCAAGCGGCGCGCCGCCCGGCGAATAACTCAGTCCCGCCGCGCCCACGGTTTTGCCCGCCGCAACGTCGTCGTCCGTAAGCCGCGCGGTAAACACGGCGAACACTTCGCCCATGGCGCAGTCGACGTTGTATTCGGCAAGTCCGGTCGCCTTTACGCACAGCGTTTCGCTCAAAGCCGGGTCCGTCGCGTCGGTCGCGGTCGCGCCGCCGGGGCCTACCGCGATGTATCTGCCGAACGGCTCGCCCTCGGTAAACGCGCTCGTCGGATCGAACGCGGTGTTATGGACGCTCACCGTCTTTTCCCCGCACGTAATCGTAAATCTGTTAAACGCTTTCATTTCCGCCGTTTCCCTCCGTTCCGGTTATCGTAACCGTCGCCGTCCACTCGAACGCGTCCGCGCCGCCGTAGTCGATTTCGACGTACTTGACGTAACTGCGGTCGCGCGTACCGATTATCAGCGTGGGGCGATCGGCGTTCTTGACGAAACCCACCCGCTCGACGAAATCGGTAATCCCGGGATCGAACGGCATGGACACTCCGCCGCCACCGGTCAGATACCTGCAAGCGACGCCGCCGCTGTCGTCGATCTCCGCGGTGACAAAGCCGCTCCCGCACCTGCCGATCGCGATCGCCGTCACTCCGCTAGTGATATATACGGTTTTCGTCACGGTAGGCACCGTCGAAACGAACGCCGCGTAAGCGTTGCCGCAGGTGTCGACATAGACCGCGACGAACGAATCTTCGCCGCCCGCGCAGTCGGCGCGCCTTCCGGTGCCGATATACACGGGTTCTCCCGGCGTAAACGGCTCGGTTTCGTCGAAAACGTAAGCCGCGATATCGTCGTCCTCGCACCCGACAGCCAGCCACTTGCCGCCAGCGCACTTGTCGACCGCGCAATCGCCGCTGCCGCGACCGAGTTTCGCGCCGTCGCCCGAGATCACGACCTGACACGACAAAAGCGTGCAGTCGGCGTTGCCCGCCGACAGCGACAGCACCGAATCCGTCCCCGGATCCACCGCCGCAAGCAATAAAAAGTCATATCTTCCGCCTTTCGTAAGGCTGCTGCCCGCGCTCGACGACGCGACGATCCCGTCGATTTTCAGCGAAATCACGGCGTTTTCTATGTCCGAATCCGCCCTGACTTCCGCCTTGACGATTATCGCCGCTACGCCGTCGGCGGAAATTACCGCGGCTTCGTAATCGCCCGCCGCAAAATCGAAAAACGGTCGGAAGTTCATACCCGTCCTGTTTTTCGGCGCGGCGGTCAGTTGCTTATGAAGCCGCGATTCGAGATCGCACACCTTGACGTAAGCAGTTTTTCCGTAGTCCATGTTGCCTCCTAGAATCCGCCGTGCGTGACGATCAGCGACGGACGCGACACGAGCGCTTCGTCGGCGCAAGTCGAAATCCCGAAACCTATTCTTCGCCCCGAGAAAGACACGCGTTTTCGTTGAACGTCCCTGCCGCCCGGAAAATTCACCGCAAGACTTCCCGTGTCCGATTTCAGCGTAACGGTCGCCGCGGTTTTCGTGAACAGTCTGATTTCGCGCACGGTCTTTTTGTCCGAAGTCCCCATGTCGGTTTTCGGCACCACCCACACTTTTTTCAGCGGCGTGCCGAGATTCGATCCGCACTTTTCCACCGTGCCCGTTTCGCCGCAGGAAGTAATCGCGATCACCTCGCCGTCGGACCTGGCAAAACCGGTCACGTCCACGCCGCGGGTGAGCGAGTACTTGCCGCCGGCGATTTCCAGCACCAGCAGCATGTTGTTGACGTATGAAGCGTGCGTGCTTTCGCAGCCGATCGGCTCGTCGGTCGGCTTGTAATTTCGCCGGAACGACAGGTAGTACTTTCCGTCCGAATATATCGCCGCGCAGTTTTCGCCGTCCGAAATAACTCCCGATACTTTGCCGAGAATCTTGTTCGCGCTCACGCCGTCGAAAGCGTACAGTCCGTCACCGGCGAGGAACAGCACGCGGTCGCCGCACACCGTCACAGAGCCGGGATAAATCCTGCCGCCCGCGACGAAAAGGTTGGTCACGGAAAAATCGGTTTGCCTGCCCGTTGCGTACACGCGCGAGATGCCGTACTCGCGGAAAACGTAGACGTAACCGAGGAAACTTATCACGCGGTTGAGATCGCCGCGCTCGTCGGTCATCCGGATAAAACCGCCGCCCCTGAGCGACGCGTCCCAGTTGGTGGGATCGAGGTCCTCGGAAAACCACAAGTCCTTTTTCTCGCCGCCCACTGTGACGAACAGGCGTTCGCCGTGCAGTGCCATCGACGTGATCGTCGGCGCGTCGTCCACTCTGTAAGCGTCGTTTACGCCGTCGTAAACATACATGCCGTCCTTTTCCGAGCACATTATCACCACATCGTCGCCGTACAGCCTGTAATTGATGAACGCGGGCGTACCCGTAAACGTAACGCCGGAAACCTTGGAAAACGCGACGTCGCCGTGCGAAACGTGCCGCTCGTACAACGCGCCGTCCGCGTCGGTCGCCAGCATGATATCGTCCCTCTCGCCCTTGTCGCAGTCATAGCGCGTGAACAGCCACACCGACCGCACGTCGAAACTTTCTAGCGGAGCGTAATTTTTCAAGCCGTACCCCGTCCGAAGTTCGCCGCCGGTAAAATCAAAGTTAAAACTGTCGGCTGCTCTTGACACCGAACCCGCGCCCTCGTCCTTTTCGTAGTCCGCGCCGCCCGAAAAATCGGAAATCACGACGCGGCTTTTCTTTCCCGCCGCCACGGTGAGATAATCGTTTCTCCTCATGCCCACCGCCTTCCGCGCAGGCGTTTTTCCGTCTTTTTCGTTCCGGCAAGGTGCAACGCGTCCTTGTAGCGTTTGTCCCAAAGTACCGCGTCGTCGGTCATACCGGAAATTATGCAATACTCGCACGCGATGCCGTAACCTATCGCACGCGCGCCGAGCCGCTCGGTGTACGGGATCTCGTCTGTTATTTTCAGCGCGTCCGGCATGTATCCGTACTCGACCTCGTACTCGCCGGGGTACGGCAGAACCATTCTGTCGAAGTACTGGCGTACCGGCACGGTCGCTCCCGCGCGGTCCTTCACCGAATAAATATCGATCAGCGACTTTTTCAGAGCCGAGTACGGGATTTCGCGATCTTCGCCCGCAGTCGCTTTTTCGCGCGTGATAAGCGGGACGTAATCGCTCGCCGCTTCGCCGATAATGAGGTTGGCGCACCTTACCAGCCTGTCGATCTCGTCCCCGACCGCGCCGGTATATTCTTCGGATTCGCCCTCGAGTGCCGTACACACCGAGTCGAGTTGCAAAAACATTGCCGCGTAGTACACGGCGGTTTTCAGTTTCATATTTCTCCCCTCCGTTCGTATCGGTAAAATCCGTCCGCCCGGGAAACCATGCCCGAACGGACGAACTTACGCTTGTTTTAATTTGCCGTATTACCGAAAAAGCGTTACAAAGCCGACAAAGCGATCTCGATTTTTTTTGCCGCCTCGTTCGCCGTCTTTCGCACCGTTTCCTTTCTCAGCGCGGCGTTTCTTCTTTCGGTTTCGCGGATAAACTCCGCGGCGTTTTCCGCGCGCGTGCGCCTGACTAATCTCAGCGTGCGTTCGTCGAGTTCTCTGTACGGCACGGTGAGCGCGTACGTTCCGCCCTTTTGCCCAAGATGATGGATTTCGTACCTGCGCCTATGGTACGAGTACCAGATCCGGTAATCGGGATCGATCCCGCGTATTCGCCACGATATGCCATATAGGTCCGCCGTCACTTCGTAACCTTCGCCCGGCTTCATTTTTACGCGCCCGTGGTAGTCGCACCGATGCCGGTGAGTTTCGCCTGACCGTTAGGACGCGAGCAGATGAGGTCGCAGTACTTGACGAGCGTCGCGGTGTAGGTCGGCTTGCCCTGCGTCTGGCGCAGAATCTTGCCGTTCTCGTTTTCGAGATAACGCCAGTCGCAAAGCTGGTGCAGTCTGAACGCCGAAGTATCGAGAAGGTACATCGTGCCGTCCTCGATGAAACGATCGTACACGAGCGGAATCCCGTTATATGCGAGCGTCTTGTAGCCGCCGTCCAGTTCCATGACGTCGATATTGCGCTTGTAGTTCTTCATGTATTCCTGATAAGCGTACTTGACGTCCGCCGCCACCGCGATAAAGTCCACCTGCGAGTTCGCGTTGTATTCGAGGCGATCAATCGCCTTCTGGATCGTCACTTCGTCGATCGCTCCGTCCACCGCTTTGGTGTACGGCGCAAGGTAAGGGTAAGACGCTCTCGACAAGCCGTACAGCGACTTCGACGAATCGAAGATCGCGCCGAGCCCCGTGATTTCCTTGTCCTTGCTGCCCTGCACGTACATCGCGCTGCCGGCGGTGATTGCGGTAGAAGGCGTGGTCGCGAACGTGATTTTCTTTGCGTCGCGGTCGACGTAGGCAATGCGCAAGCCGCTGTTAAGCAGCGCGCCGTCCGAGCCGTAAACGTCGACTACCATTCCCTCGATAAGGTTTCTGGTGTCGCCGACCGGATACTTGCCGCCAGACGCCGCGCCCACGGTAGTGAGTTTTCCCGAGCCGTCGCCGTAAAGCATGCGCCCGAGGTTAAAGCGCGAAGCGGACAACAGGCTTTCGAGTTCGCTGTTCAGTAAATCGGTGAACGCACCCTTGCCGTCCGCGCTGGCACGAATCGCCTTGTCCGAAATCTCGATCTGCCCGTAAAGGTTTTTCAGCGTGGAAGTGAACTGAATATAGTTGCTGCCGTACGCCCCGGGAAGCGCGCCCGCCTCGTCGCCGGCACCGATGCCGCCGTTGATGCCCACTCTCGCCGCGGTGCGGACTTCCTTGCCCCACACATCCACGCTCGTCTGCTCGATCTTGCCGAGCAACGGATTGGCTTTGGTGTTGAGAAGTTCGGTCACCGCGCCCAAGTATACGGTTTTCAATGCGTTTTCCGCGTTAGTCAAAGTTACCATAAATAATTTTCCTCCGTTATCCTTTAATTAAAATTTCCGCCAGTTTTTTAGCCTCGGCAAGGCTTTTCGGTTTTGCCACGGGCGTGAGCGGAATCGTGCCCGTTTCGCCCGTGAGTACCTTCACTCTTTCCGTGTTGCCCAAATTTTTAAGGTACGCCGCCACGACCGCGTTTCTCACCCTGGGCGAAGCGATCGCCGCGGCTTCCGCGTCGTCGTCGTTTTCCATCGCCGCCGCGTAGTCCACGGGCGCGGACAATCTCGCCGTTTCCGCTTTCAGCGTCGCGTTTTCGGTTTTCAGCGCGGACAAAGCCGCTTCCAGCGCGTCTGCTTTCGCGTGCGCCGCAAGTAACGCGTCGATAAGTTTGCCCGTGTCGCCCGCGTGCGGTTCGACGGGCGGCGCGACTGCGTTTGCCGCGCTCGCCGGGACCACGCCGGGCGCGGTTTCCGCGTCGCTTGCGGTATTTTCCGCGATCTTCGCCGCGGCTTCGGCGACGGCTTCGTTCTTTGCCGTTTCTTCCGTTCGTTTTTTGTCCGTCATAAGGTTTCGCCTCCTTCGATTTTCTTTTCGGCGGCAGCCTGTGCCCTGTGCTCGCGGATATGTTCCAACATTCGCGCTTTGAGTTCGGGTTTGCGCCTGACCGCCTCGTTGAACTCGCGTCCGAGGTAATAGCGGATATGCTCGGCGACGTGCAGCGCGTGATCGTCCACTTCGCCGACTTCCGGCTTGACCTTCGCGATTTCCTCGTTTTCTTTGTCGGCGCGGGCAACGTGCAGCGTGCGCACGTTCTGCGTGCGTTCCCAGCCGCCGTAACCGAAAGTTTCGAGTATCTTGTAACGCGTGGACTCGTTGAGTTTGCCGTCCTCGTCATAGAGAAGTCCGGCTTTGAGAAGGTCGAAAGTCATGCTCTGACGCGTCGCGGCGGTGGAATTGATCTCGTTTTCGGTATCGAACACGATGTCGTCGCTGCCGATGTCGCTTTTCGACCAGCACAAAAGTTCGGTTTCGCCCTCGTCGCCGACATAGCGCGTAAGCCTCGGTTCGGTCGCGTAACTGCGGTACAGACGCAGTATCTGACGCGCCGTCGCTTTCACCGCCTTACGGATATTCTCCGCCGTCACGGAAATACGCGTGTCGTCCTGCTCGACCAGCATCTGGATCGCCACGCCGCTGGTGACCGAACTCGGCACCGACGACGAACGCATGATCTCGCTGATGCCGCTGACGTCCACGAACTCGTCGAGTAACCTCTGTTCTTCCACGGTGAAGTCCGCGGGCACCGAGCCGGGACTCATGAGCCGCGGCGGATTGCTGCCCTGACGGTAGACGAGAATCTTGCCCGGGCTTAGTCCCTCGGTTTCGAGATTGTCCACGTCCACCGAGCCGTCCTCTACCGCCAGCACGCCCACCGCGATACGATTGAGAAACTCGTGTTTGCGGTTCTTGACGGCGTTGTAAGCGCGCTGAATGGGTATCGCGCGCTCCACCATGTCCGTGCCGTAAAAGCACCCGGCGCGGTTGATGGAATTCTGCCTGACGAACGGCAGTTCGCGCTTTCCGTCCGCACCGTTTATAAACGGTAAATCGCCGTAGTGAAGCAGCGTTTTGCCTGCGACAATCACGAGTTCGCCGTTCGGCTTGTCGGCGGTGGGACGCGAATATCTCTCTATGACCGTTACCCGGTCGCGGGTTTTGTCCCTGCCGATCTTGCCTACCGCGCCCGACAGCCCCATGCCGCCCAGCATGCTTATGCCCGAAAACGACATTACGTCCGTTTCCTCGGGTTCTGCCGTCTTTCCCCAGACGCGCTTTACCTCGTCCGTCGTCAGCACCTTTGCGTGAATTATGCTCGCGCAGTCCTCGACGCCGCGTGCGGTGAGCGAATCGGGAAGCACCTCGTAAGGCGGGCAAACGTCGATGCGCACGTCGCCCTCGTACACGGGCTTGCCCTTCTCGTCCTTGCCCACCTGTTTGCCGCCCTTGGGATCCCACGTGATCTTGTAAAACGCCGTGCCGGTGAGTTCCGACCAGGTAGTCGCCTCGCCGATCAACTCGTTCATGCGCAGGTTTTCGCACACCGCCGACAGGATCTTGCCCGAAGCCTTCGCCGTCTTTACGTCGCCGTCGTCGTTGGACGCGGGCAGAACGCTCATTTTCGGGCGAACGCGCATGAGTTTTGCCAGCCTCGTTTCGTAAATCGTCGCGATATGATTGAATACCTCTCGCTCCTGCCAGTAATAATCCTTTTCGCTGTCCTCGACGTCGCCTCTTACTCCCACGCGGCAATAC
>CAKQVV010000056.1 GCA_934277845.1 uncultured Clostridia bacterium | reverse complement strand
ACGGGCGTTGCGAGAATGTCGTAAAGCACCGCCGCGAGTTTTTCGTCACCACAGTTGTCCGCCTCGTAGCGGACGAGATGACGGACGAGCGTTTTCGGGACGGACGCGTTTACGCCGTACATAGACATGTGGTCGCCGTTGTAGGTCGCCCAGCCGAGTGCGAGTTCGGAAAGATCGCCGGTGCCGATAACCATACCGTTCAAAGAGTTGGCAACGTCCATGAGAACCTGCGTGCGTTCTCTCGCCTGCGCGTTCTCGTAGGTCACGTCGGTGACGGATTCGTCCCTGCCGATATCGGCAAGGTGACGAGCGACGGATTTTTTAATATCGATCGTGCGGAAAGTCACGCCCGTAAGTTCGGCGAGTTTTTGAGCGTTGGACTTGGTGCGCTTCGTGGTTCCGAAACAAGGCATGGAAACAGCAACAACGTCGGTAAGCGGACGTTTCAGAATTCTGAACGCGCGTATGCACACCAGCAGCGCAAGACAGGAATCGAGTCCGCCGGACACTCCCACTACCGCTGCGCCGGTCGAAGTGTGACCGACGCGTTTTACGAGTCCTCTCGCCTGCATGTTGAGAATAAGTTCGGCTCGTTTATCGAGTTCGGTATTGCACTCGGGCACGAACGGCATGCGATCGATTTTTCGGGTGAGTTCGGTTTCTTTTTCGTCGGCATAGAACGAAAAAGCGTAACTCGGCTCGTTGGAAATCGTCGGATAAATCTTGCTGCGCTCGTAGTCGAGGAATTTCAGATCGAGTTCGGAAATAATCATGCCGTTTTCAAATAATTTACTCTCTGCCAGTACTTTTCCGTTTTCGGCAATTATATTATGACCGGCAAACACAAGGTCGGTAGTCGATTCTCCGTTGCCCGCGTCTGCGTAAACGTAACCTGCGACAAGTTTTGCACTTTGCATGGCGACCAGCGAACGGCGATACTCGGCTTTGCCGACCGTTTCGTCGGAAGCGGACAGGTTGACTATCACGGTCGCGCCGCGGCGGGCGTACTCTATCGAAGGCGAATTCGCAACCCAAAGGTCCTCGCAAATTTCGGCTGCAACCGTAAACTCGGCAAAACCTTCGGCGCGGAAAATCGCACTCTCGTCCATAGGCACGACTCTTCCTGCGATTTCAACGTCGCGAGTCAGGCAGTTTGCCGGCTCGAACCAACGCTTCTCGTAAAACTCGTTATAGTTCGGAAGGTTCTTTTTCGGCACGAACGCAATGATTTCGCCGTCGGAAATCGCTGTCGCACAGTTGTAAATTTTACTGTCGGCTTTTACCGGCGCACCGACGAAAATCAACGTTTTAATCCCTATGGTCGCTTCTGCGATTTTTTCAAGCGCGACTTTCGCCCCGTCGAGAAGCGTATCGGTATAGAAAAGATCGCCCGCGGTATAGCCCGTAACGCAAAGTTCGGGAAACACGAGCAAATCGACGCGATTGTCATCGGCTTCTTTGATGATTTCGATGATTCTTTCAGCGTTGTAGTCGCAGTCCGCCACCCTGATTTCGGGCGTGGCGGCGGCAACTTTTACGAAACCGTCTTTCATATTTACCTCTAACAGTAGTATTCTTTATTATTATATCGCAATCGGCGCCATTAGTAAAGCGTATTAAGCCGGCGACAACGCGTTTTTCGGCAAAATCGCTATATGACGAGCACGCGCACGCCGTGTTTCTCGAAAAGAGCGCGGATTTCGTCCGTGACGACAGCGTCGGTAATGACGTAATCTAGCCGATCCAGTACGTCGAGATTGCAAAACGCGGTTTTTCCGAACTTGCCCGAATCGGCGAGCAACACATTCTTTTTCGAGTGTTCCGCCATTGCGTTTTTGACTTCGGCGACCTCCTGCGTGCTTTCGAACAAGCCGTTTTCCGAAACCGCGCGACAGGAAAAGAAAAACAAGTCGACGTTGTATTTTTTCACCGCCTTTACGGTGTCCGCGCCGGCAAGCGAAGCGGACGCGACCGACAGCGTACCGCCGGTGCACACGACGGAATCGAGTCCATGTCCTGACAGTTCGTATGCGGTTTTGACGCCGTTGGTCACGATTTTAAGGCGTTTTTTGAATGCAATCTTAGGTATAAGCCGCATGACGGTAGACGAGCCGTCGAGAAAAATCGACTGACCGTCGGAAATAAGTTCCGCAGCCGCTTCGCACAGCGAATCCTTTATCCGAGCGTTTTCGCTCTCCCGGAACGCAAGCGGATAATCAATATTGCCGCGATCGATCTTCACCGCGCCTCCGTGAGTGCGGGTGATTATTCCTTCTTTCGCCATGCGGTCCAAATCCCGGCGCACGGTTGCCTCGCCGGTAAACAACGCTTTAGACAGTTCTTCCACCGTGGCGGATCCTCGATTGTCGAGTATTTCTAATATCGCCTTCCTTCTTTCTACCGGAAACATATTCGCTCCTTGTTTGATTGTGTTTATTTCAGTTTACTACACAGGTTTGTTTTTGTCAATTTATAATTTTTATAATTTTAAAGTTTTTTACCGAAATTCGTGTTATAATATTAACAAATATTCTCGACAGGAGAAAGTTAATGAACGAAAAGAACGTAATAAAGAATTACGAACTCGCGAAGGAACGTTATGCGGCGTTCGGTGTGAACACCGACGACGTAATCAGGAAGTTTTCCGAAGTCAAAATCTCCCTGCATTGCTGGCAAGGCGACGACATTCGCGGATTCGAGGAAAAGACCACCAAGTCCGAAAACGTAGTCACGGGCAACTATCCGTATGCGGCGAGAAACGCGGCGGAACTTCGCGCGGACATCGAGAAAGTTTACTCGCTTTCGCCGTCGAAACACAAGTTAAATCTTCATTCAGTGTACGCCGAAAACACGCACACCGACCGCGACGCTTACGATATTTCGGCGTTTGCAGGCTGGATCGACTGGGCGAAAAAGAACAAGGTGGGGCTGGACTACAATCCGTCGTTCTTCGCTCACCCCATGATGGATAACGGCATGAGCCTCGCAAGTCCGAAAAAAGAGGTCCGCGATTTCTGGATCCGTCACGGGCAGTCGTCGCGTGAAATCGCTTACGGCTTGGGTAAAGCACTTGGCGAAACGTGCGTATGCAATCTCTGGATCCCGGACGGGCTTAAGGACGATCCCGCGGACAGACTTTACTACCGCAGACTGCTCACCGACAGTCTTGACAAGGTTTTCGAGAAAAAGTACGATAAAAAGTATCTCGTCGACACTCTCGAAGGTAAACTTTTCGGTATCGGCACGGAATGTTTCGTCGTCGGATCTTACGACTACTACCTCGCTTACGCGCTGAAACACAACGTCGGCATCTGTCTTGACAGCGGACATTTCCACCCGACCGAAAACATCGCGGACAAGTTCTCCGCTCTTAACGATTTCGTGGACGATATTCTGCTCCACATATCCCGCGGCGTGCGCTGGGATTCCGATCACGTCGTAACCTACGGCGACATGCTGACTTCCATCATGACCGAAGCCAAACGCGCCGGTATGCTCGGAAAACTTCATATCGGACTGGATTACTTCGACGCAAGCGTCAACCGCATTTTCGCCTGGGCGATCGGACTTCGCAACGCCGATCGTGCGCTTCTCGCCGCACTGCTCGAACCCACCGACCTCATCAAAAAAGCGGAAACGGACGGTAACTTCGGACTCAGACTCGCCATTTCCGAAGAAGCAAAGGCATTGCCTTCTTCCGTCGTGTGGGACTACTTGTGTTTAACCCGAAATGTCCCCGTCGGCGAGGACTGGATAACCGAAGTCAATGCTTACGAAAAGAGTGTTCTCTCTAAAAGAATATAAAACACCGAACAGATTTAACTTCCCGAATAAGGAAAAGGATATAAATATTATGGAACTTAAAAATCTCAACGAAATGACCGTAGAAGAAATCAAAGAACAAATTTGCGAAATCGGGCACAGAGTCTGGCAGCAAGGCTGGGTTGCGGCTAACGACGGCAACATTACCGTCAAACTCGGCGAAAACAGATTCCTCGCCACCCCCACCGGCATCAGCAAATCTTTCCTTACTCCCGAGATGATCATCGAAATCGACGGCGAAGGCAAGATAATCGACGGCAACACGAAGTATCGTCCCTCGTCCGAACTCCCGATGCACCTCAGATGCTATCGGGATCGCGACGACGTCCGCGCGGTAGTTCATGCTCATCCTCCGACCGCAACCGGTTTTGCGATCGCGAACATTCCGCTCGACAAATACACGATGCCAGAGGCAATCATTTCTCTCGGCAGCGTACCTATTGCAAAATACGGCACGCCTTCCACGCAGGAAGTCCCCGACGCGGTTGCCGAATATCTCCCCGATCATGACGTAATGCTTCTTCAGAACCACGGCGCGATTTCCGTCGGCGCAGACCTTATCACCGCTTATTACAGAATGGAATGTCTTGAATTATTCGCAAAGACTTCGCTCGTTGCTCGTCAGCTCGGCGGCGAAAAGGAACTCAGCCGCGAACAGATCGAGGGTTGCCTCGAACTTCGCCGTAAGTTCAAGTTTACCGGTCGTCACCCCGGCTACAAAAAATACTCGAAATGAAAAGGGTGCTCTCATTCGATTACGGCGCATCGTCGGGACGCGCGATACTGTTCACTCACGACGGCAATAATATCGCCGCGGAAGAAATTTACCGCTTCGATAATATCCCCGTAAAGAAGGACGGCACGCTGTACTGGGACTTTGATTCGCTTATACGCGCGCTCAACCAAGGCATATCCGTCGCCGCCGAAAAAGGCGGTTTCGATTCGATAGGCATCGACACCTGGGGCGTGGACTTCGGACTACTCGACGAGAACGGCGTTCTTATCGACAGCCCGGTACATTATCGCGACGCTCGTACCGACAATATTCCGGACGAAGTATTCCGGATTATTCCGAAAAATGAACTCTACTCGCTCGCCGGCGTGCAGATCCAGCCGTATAACACGATTTTTCAGTTATATTACGTAAAAAATTACCGCCCGGATCTCTATGAAAAAACGGCGAAAATTCTGCTTATGCCCGATCTTCTCGCCTATTTTCTCACAGGCAAAATCGCCGCGGAACGCACTATTGCGTCCACCACGGGACTGACCGATGCCGTGACGAAAGATTGGAGCGACGAGATTATCGATAGACTCGGATTCGACAAATCGCTCTTCCCCGATATTATCGAAAGCGGAGAAAGTTATGGTAATCTGAAACCCGAAATCGCAAACAAGTACGGTATTCCGTCAGTGCCGGTGATAGCGGTTTGCTGTCACGACACCGCGTCGGCAATCTTTTCCGTCCCCGCTGCCGGCAGTCCGCTGTACCTGTCATGCGGCACCTGGTCGCTACTCGGTACGCTCACGGATATGCCCGTTGTCACCGAAGCCGGCTTTGAGGCGAACTTTACCAACGAAACGGGATACGGTAAAACCACTCGATATCTCAAAAACATCATGGGACTGTGGATAATCAACGAGTGTCGCAGGGAGTGGAACAAAACCCGTAATATTAGTTTTTCGGAAATCGTAGACGCGGCGAAAAGCGTCGCTAATAACGATTACATCATTGACGTCGACGACGCGACGTTCCTGAAACCAGACGATATGCCCGAAAAGATCCGCGCTTATTGCATGGATAAGTACGGTTCCGCGCCCTTTTCCGTCGGCGAAATCGCAAGGTGCGTGTACGAGTCGCTTTGCGTGCGTTACAAGCAAACAATAGAGGAAATTCAATCCGCTGCCGGAACGATTTACGACACGTTCTACGTGGTCGGCGGCGGTTGCAAAGCCGAATACTTGTGTCAAATGATAGCGTCTCGTTGCGGAATTAAGGTCAGTGCAGGTCCCGTGGAAGCAACGGCAATCGGTAACGCGCTGGTTCAGTTTATCGCGCTCGGCATCGAAAAGAACGACGATAATCTCAAAAACCGCATAGCCGACAACTTCGATATTAAGGTTTACGAGCCGTAACACTCGGTTGATCAGGTGTTAATTACCATTTAAATCAAACAAGAAGTCAACGTTTTCAACGTCATTCGGAGCAGTAAAAAAACAAAGTCTCAACTACAAAGAGGCTTTGTTTTTTTACTGTGTGGACTCCATTGCACGGACCGATTTACTCAACCTTATAATAAAGGATAATTATTCGTTCGATGTCGGGGATTCCACACGTGATAAAACGCGAACTGCTCGTTATTATTTACTCGTTTCGAGTGGTTTAATCTATATTATTTTTTTATTACGAATGCCGCGGCAACGAGCGCGAACAGCGACGCAATCGCGGCAGCCGCTTTACCGCCGCAACCGCCCTTTTCTTCTTCGGCGGGTTTTCCGTTATCGTCCGCAGGCGTTCCGACCGCATCCTCGTAGGTAATGACGATTGTGCCGGCTTCGGTTACGTTCTCATATTCGTAACGCGCGGTATTTTCGTTGTACATCATAGGCTTACCGTTGAAGGTCACGGACTTGATTTTCTTGCCGTCGGGCACGGACGGTACGATATACGCCGTTTCGCCTTCAAAGACGGTTCTCGACGTCTTGTTTATCTGGTATTTACCGCCCTCGACTTTGATCGTAAAGGATGATTTCGGCGCAAACGTCGCTTCGATTATCAATGTTTCGGTTACGTTTGCGACGTTAAACTTGCCGTCCTTGACTTCGGAAAGTTTATCTTCGCCGTTCACGGTAAAGCCGGAAAGTTTATAGCCGGCGTCTGCGGTAATCGTGCAGGTGACGGAATCACCGTTGGAAACGAAGGTTTTGTCGGTAAATATTGTACCGCCCGCACCGCTCCTGGTCTTGACGTACAAATTACCGTAACTCGTAAGAAAAGCCGAACCGAAGCGCTCGCCGAGCGTAACCATGTCTTTGGCGTTCCAGTGCCACCGGTCGGATCCGACCGTATAATCGCCGTAACCGGTATTGAAAGTCGCGCCGGACTTCGTGTAGCCGTAATTCGCAAGCTCGGATTCGGGAAGATTTATAGGAAGATCGCCCGTTTTTACCGTAACTGCCGGCATAAGTTCGGACACGACTTCGTTTTGCATCTGAATGAATTTTCGGTTTGCGGCACGTTGGTTGGATGTGCGGAAAGTTTCGGAAATTTCGCCCATTGCGAACATAAGTCCCGAAGTATCTTCACCGGTGATTCTCGCAACATCTTCGCGAAGATCGCTGACGAAAGTCTGAATAACTTTGCGATATTCTTCAGGTTTATCACGATCGTCCTCGCCCTGCATCCAAACAACGCCTTTTACGGACACCTTGTAGCCGGCGGTTTTGAGATTGTCCGTAAAGGTTTCGAGCGCGCGGACAGCACCGTTATAAAGACCGCCGGTTGCACCCGCAACATAGCCTTTCGCGTTCGGATCCTGCAATGAGCGCGGATACCAGTTGCCGTAATTGCGGTCGTTATCTTCGTCGACGTAATTGAGAAGTTCGGTGCCGCCTGCGGCATATTTGAAAATTATCGCTTTGTTATTTTTGTCGTACAGCGGAACACTTGTACCATTCGCGGTCACGCGTGCTTCACTTAAAATTTTAGCCATGCCGTACTCGGGACCGATATAGCCCGAACCTTTACCCAGTCCTCTGCGGGCGGTTCTGAGCGATGCATAATCGAGACAACTGAAATTATCGTAAGTACCGTTGAGCCTCGGTTGGCAAACGCCGCCGACGAGCACATTATCGAACGCATCGCCGGTAAGCGACGAGCCGAACGACGAAACGTTCGTGTGTCCGGCGGCATTGCTCTGCCCCATAAGCAAATACACGTCCACGGCCTTTAACGTTTCTTCCGCGTTTGCGGTAACGGACAAAGCACATAGACTTAGCGTCATTGCGACAAAAGCAAAAATCGCGACAAGGCGAAGTTTCAGTTTTTTCATTTTTCCTCCATGATTTTCTGCGGTTTGAGGCGACGACTTCATGTCAACCTGTTTGTAAATATTATTTTACCATATAAAGGCGCAAATGAAAATTGCAAAAAATGTTTGTTTTACTCTCGCTTGTTTGTAAAAATAGCAAAAGCAAAGTCGAATAACGAAAAAGACGATTGAAACACGAAAAAACCGTCCGATATGCCGGGCGGTTTTTGAAATCTGCATTATTAACGTATCACATTTTTACATCCGATTATTTCTTTTCGGGCGGCGTAATATTGCGGAAAACTTTGCCGCAGTATTCGCAGCGATTATCCGCCTTGTTCGGATCGATAAATACGGGAGCGCCGCAGTTGTCGCACTTGATAGAAAAACCGACGTTCGCCTGTTTGACGTTTGTGTTCACAACAAGACGCTCGTTGTCGAACGTGAATCCCGTGATATAGCGAGCGGACAGCGCGGCTCTGATGCGATTGCGCGTTTCGTCCTCGTTGCAGTTGAGCACCGACGAAAGTTCCGACACCGAATACAGGTTGTCGTTCTCGACGGCGGCAACGAGGTTTTTGATTCCTTTGAGAGAACCGTATTTTATCCACAGCATAGGCATACCGTAAAAGCCGAACACGGTTGCCGCGATACCAACGACAAGCATAGGCGTAACGCCGTTTACCGCACCGAAGATAATCATCAGGATACCGACGGGCAGGCATATCGACGCAAACATCGACCATATAAACACGGCAGTGACTTTTTTTGAAATTGCTTTCATGATTGCTCCGAAAAATATTTAGTGCAAAAATTATAACACGAAGCGCGGACTTAATCAAGTAAATTCGACACGGTCGACCATTAAATAAAAATTAAAACATGGTAAAACTCCGACAAAAAATATTGACTTTTTCTATCGTAATCATTATATCGTTTCGAATTATCTGCGTTTTTGCATTGAGTGCCAGAACGCCATTCCGACGGATTTCGGGAGTACTTTCGTCATGACGCGCATCGCTTTCCACGTCACGCCGCAGATAGAAACCGCCTTATTTTTATTTGCCGCTCTGATCGCTTTTTTCACCACCTTGTCGGCGGTGGTAATCGGCTTTAAATCCTTCGGTCCGTTTACGCCGTCGCCGTTATGTGCGCACGCGGCAAACTCGGTATCCACCCACCCCGGGCAAACCGCAGTGACGGTGATACCCGTCTTTTTCAGTTCGCTGCGAAGCGCGTAACAGTAACTTAAAACGAACGCTTTACTGGCGGCGTACACCGACAAATTTTCAAGCGGCAGGTAAGCGGAAATCGAGCACATTTCTATAATGTGCGAACCCCGTTTCATTTGCGGAATAAGCGCGGTTGTCAGCAGCACCAAAGCCTTATCGTTGAGATCGATCATACCGGCAATATCGGTACGTCCGACTTCAGAATAATCTCCGAACTTTCCGAATCCGGCGGCGTTTACAAGATACTTAACTTCCGCACCGGAACTCCTAACCGCTTCGATAATCGAAGCAAGTTGCCCGGAATCGGTAAGATCGAACGGGAACACTCGAACCACGGTCGACAACTCGGCTTTCAGCGCGTTAAGACGTTCTTCGCGACGCGCGACAATCCAGATTTCATCGCATTCTTTCATCTTGTCGATTTGCCTTGCATACTCGCGCCCCATACCGGACGACGCACCCGTTATCAATGCTATTTTCATTGTTTTCTCCTCTATTATACTCGTACTATGCGTGACATAGTATTATTATTTCAATGTAATTTTAGACAAAAACTGCGAATTTTATCAAGTTTGGAGTTGTTTAAACTACAAAACCCACATTGTTTTCTATCTGTATCATAAAACACGTCCTATACTCTATAATCGAACAATCAATC
>CAKQVV010000055.1 GCA_934277845.1 uncultured Clostridia bacterium | reverse complement strand
AAAATCTCATCGAGTTTGTCGCACAGTTCGTCGATTTCGGCTTTTTCGATGGTGTAGGGCGGGAGCAGGCGTATCACGTTATATTTAGTGACGTTAACGAGTATGCCCGCCTGCATGAGTTGTGCGGCTATGTAGTTGCCGTTCAGTCCGTCGCCGAGTTCCACGCTTTGAAGAAGCCCCAAGCCTTTCACGTCCTTGACGAACTTGTATTTACGGAAGTGTGCGAGTTTGCCGGCAAGGTATTCGCCTTTTTCGGCAACTTCTTCGATCAGTCCGTTTTTCAGTTTATCCACTACTACGGTAGCCGCCGCGCAAGCGAGTTGATTGCCCGAAAGCGTCGAGCCGTGATCGCCGACGGCAAAAGCGTTCGCCACGTCGCCGCGCGCAAGCACCGCGGAAATCGGCAAACCGCCGCCCAAGCCTTTTGCAAGCGTAACGATATCGGGTTGGAGTCCGTGATGCTCGAAAGCGAACATTTTACCCGTTCTGCCCATACCGGTCTGAATTTCGTCGAGCATGAAAAGCACACCGCGGCTTCGGCACAGCGCGTAAGCGTTTATAAGATAATCGTAGTCGGCAGGGCGGATCGCGCTGCGGCTCTGGATCACTTCCAGCATAATGGCACCCACGTCGCCTTTGAGCGCGTCTTTGAGCGCGTTATAGTCGCCGTAGGGGACGTGACGGAAACCGGGAGCGAGGGGAGCGTAGATTTTATAATGGCTTTCCTGACCGGTGGCGGTAAGGGTAGCGAGAGTTCTGCCGTGGAACGAGCCGTTCGCGGTTACGATGACCGGACGGTTAAGCCCGCGTTTATTATAGTACTTGCGAACGAGTTTGAATGCGCACTCGTTGGCTTCCGCGCCGCTGTTGGCGAGGAACATTTTCGTAAAAATCGTGCCGTCGAGAAGTTTCTCGCACAGCACAGCCTGTTCTTCGTTGTAATAGAGATTGCTCGAATGAATGAGTTTGCCCGCCTGTTCGGAAATTGCCTTGACAAGATCCGGATCGTTGTAGCCCAAACAGTTGACGCCGATGCCAGAAACGAAATCGGTGTACTCCTTGCCGGTCGTGTCGTAAAGTTTGTTTTTGTCGCCGCGGACAAAACAAACGTTCTGCCTGCTAAAAACGCTCATATAGTTTTTATTCGACAGTTCTTTGATCTTTTTAAGTTCCATTACAGCCCCTTGATATGTTTTGCGGGCGATTACGCTCGGTGTTTCGGCGCAAACTATCCGTATATATTATATGCGCCGGAGCGATCAAAGTCAAGTAAAAACGCCGTCGGGGCGTGGGAAAGACACGGCACAAAGTTATTAGGCAAATTTTATAATATTGACCTGAAAATTTGTGCAAATTGTTATTGATATTTTATGCTCCTATGTAGTACAATAACATTACAAATAATATCCGGTTTCAATAAGGAGAAAATTATGGCAAGTTTGTCGCTTAGGCACATTTACAAAATTTACCCCGGCAACGTCAAGGCGGTCAGTGACTTTAACCTTGAAATCGACGACAAGGAATTTATCGTTTTCGTCGGTCCGTCCGGTTGCGGTAAATCCACTACTTTGCGTATGATCGCCGGACTCGAAGAGATTTCCGCCGGCGAACTTTATATCGACGGTCGTCTTGTGAACGACGTCGAACCGAAAGACAGAGACATTGCGATGGTTTTCCAGAACTACGCACTCTATCCGCACATGACCGTTTACGAGAACATGGCTTTCGGTCTCAGACTCAGAAAAATGGCGTCGCAGGAAATCGACGACAGAGTAAAAGAGGCAGCAGCCGTTCTCGGCATCACCCCGCTTCTTTCGCGTAAACCGAAGGCTTTGTCTGGCGGTCAGCGTCAGCGTGTCGCGTTAGGTCGTGCAATCGTCCGCGAACCGAAAGTATTCCTTCTCGACGAGCCGCTTTCTAACCTCGACGCGAAACTCCGCGTACAGATGCGTACCGAGATCACGAAACTTCACAACAAACTTGCTACTACCTTTATTTACGTCACCCACGACCAGACCGAAGCAATGACGATGGGCACACGTATTGTTGTCATGAAAGACGGTATCGTTCAGCAGGTCGACACCCCGCAGTTCCTTTACGACAGCCCCGAGAACAAGTTTGTCGCTTCCTTCCTCGGTTCGCCGCAGATGAACTTTTTCGAGCACACCGTGCTCAGCCGCGAGAACGGCAAAATGTACGCTACTTTCGGCGACAACAAGATCGAGATTCCGGAAGAGAAGGCTAAACGTCTTATCGACGACGCATACATCGGACAGGAAATCACGCTCGGCGTTCGCCCCGAAGATATTCACGACGAAGAGATCTTCATTTCTTCTTCGCCCCAGACCGTCATCAACGCTCATATCGACGTTATGGAAAAACTCGGCAACGAAACCTTCCTTTATATGGACGTTTCGGGCAAAGAGGATTACACCGTCGCGCGTATCGACGCTCGCACTTCCATCAAGGCGGGCGAGGACGTAAAACTTGCTATCGACGCGCATCACCTGCACTTCTTCGATAACAAGACCGAACTCACCATCATGGGTGTACCGAAGTACAACATGATCGACGCGAAACTCGTGAAAGAGAACGACGCGCTCGCCGTTAAGTTCGGCAATACCGTTATCGCTCTTCCCGAGGAAGTTGTCGCAAAACTTACCGCACCCGAACTTATCGGCGGCGACGTGAAACTCGGCATTCCGCCCGAGGCGCTTCATGCCGAAGCCGACGCAGATACCGACGCGGTTATCAAAGTCGTTGCGGACTTCACCGAACCGTTCCCGCGCTTTACCGCAGTTTACTCTGCGCTTAAAGGCAAAACGACCTTCCTCGTTGCGAAACACGCACTCGATGCGGACGTCAAAAACGGCGCGAAACTCACTTATTACGTCAACCCCGCAGATATTATGCTCTTTGATCCGGTTACCGGCGAAAAGGTCATCGCGTTCCGCGCAGTTACCGACAACAGAACGATGGCAAAAGTTGTTACCAAAGAAACCGTCGTTACTCCCAAGGCTCCGAAAGTTGCGGAAGGCGAAGTCGCGGCGCCCGTCGAGTCCACCGTTGTCAAGACCGCGGCTATTTCGTTCGGCAAGAGCAAGGTTATCGTTCCCAATGATAACGGCGAATTCACCGATGGCGAGTACGAGGTTATCGTCGACTACAAGAATATGGAGTCGACCAAGGAAGCTGCTCAGGCAAATCCGAAACTCGTTATCGCAGGCGTCGTAGAGGACGCGGACGTTCTCGGCGACAACACTATCGTTTACGCGAGAGTGGACGGCATGCAGCCGTACTTCACCGGTATCGTAGCCGGCACGCCTAAACTTAACATCGGCGATAAAATCAAGTTTGTTATCAAGCCCGACGGCGTAAAGAAAGCATAACAATCGTTTAACGACCTGATAATCAAAGCGTATCCGTATCCCGGGTACGCTTTTTGTTTATATATTTTATAAGTTAAATAACAACGTGCATTTTCCGTGTTTCCCGTCATTCAGAGCAAATGTACAAGCACCCCGCGTGGAATCCCCGACATGAGCGAAAAGGTAACCGAAGATAAAAGGTTTAATAAATCGAATGTGCAGTTTTCGTTTTAATTCGTGAGCGCATAAATCCAGGCTCCCTTGCGTAAATGGAGCCTGGCGCGCAGCGACTGAGAGTTTGTAAATTAAATACCGTATATTTATGCATGGTTATCTGTACTTTATTTAACAAAAGTATCGCGTTGTTTTAATGAAGTTATCATATTATTAACGCAATCCGGCAGTACAATTACAACATAAATAACGAGAGAAGAACGGCGCAGATTCACAAGACTTCCGATAGGCAAATAGTTGCGTCGCCGGAAATCGTTATTTATAAACTGTTGTTACCGAATGCGGAGGTCGTGCATGGCGAAATTTAATCGGATTGCGGCACTCATAATGTGTCTTGCCACGGCAATAACACCGCTTTACGGTTGCAAGGGCGAGCCGGGCAAATCCGCTTATGAACTTGCGGTAGAACAAGGCTATGAGGGTACGCTTGAAGAGTGGCTGGAAAGCCTGAAAGGCAAGGACGGAATGGATGCCGGCGGCTCGGCTTACGATATCGCGGTGTCGCGAGGATATACCGGTACGGTCGACGAATGGCTGGCAAGCCTGAACGGCGCGGACGGTAAAGACGGCGTCGATGCGGTCGATTATATTTCGGCGTGGTACGAGCAGGCAAAAACTGACGGTTATACGGGCAGTTTTACCGATTTTCTTGAAACCTACAACGCAGCGGCCTCGGCTGTCGGTGCGGACACCAGCGCTTACGCCGTAAGCAAAGCAATGTTATCGTCGGTCACTATTTATACGCGTGTGAAAACTCGCTATTATTCGCCGTTCGGAGGATCGCAGATCAAAACTTCGTACTCGGCGGGTGCAGGCGTGGTTTTCCGTGCCGAAAAAGAAAACGGCACGGCATACATAATCACCAACTACCATGTAGTGTACGACAGTTCGTCCGTTTCGGCCGACGGCATAGCCGACTATATCGGCGTGTGTCTGTACGGCATGAGCGCTTCGCTCAGTTCCACCGACGAAACCGCGATCGAAAACTCGACGATCAAAGCGGAGTTTGTCGGCGGCTCGATGGACAACGACATAGCCGTCATCAAAATTTCCGCGTCGGATACCTATCGCGACAGCGCATATGTACCGGTTTCTACAGTTAATTCCGATGAAGTCGTGCTCGGACAAACCGCGATTGCGATCGGTAATCCCGAAGGCTTAGGCTTTTCCGCAACGACCGGAACGGTCAGCGTCGATTCCGAGTACATTACCATGGAAGGGCTTGACGGCGGAACGATGACCGTCAGAGTCATGCGCGTCGATACGGGCATCAACGGCGGCAACAGCGGCGGCGGTCTTTACAACGGCAGCGGAGAACTTATCGGCATCGTCAACGCAAAAACTTCTTCGTCCGATATCGAGAATATTTCCTATGCGATACCCGTAAACGTTGCGTTGGGCGTCGCGGAAAACGTACTCAGGAACAACGGCGAATTTATTAAGCCTACGCTCGGCATAAAGTGTACGGCAGGCGAGAGCAGCGCCGTGTACGACGTCGGGAAAAACGCTGTACGCATAGTACAGACGCTTACCGTTACCGAAGTGGACAAAAGCGGTGCGGCTTACGGCAAACTCGAAGTCGGCGACAAAATCGTTTCGATCGCCGTCAAGGGCAAAACCACGAGCGTGACACGTTCGTTCCAACTTTCGGACGCGCTGTTGTATGCGGACACCGGCAACCCGGTTACGCTTACGGTAGTTCGCGGCGGCGAAACTCTTGCAGTTACGATAAACGCATAAATCGCCGTAAATGACGGCAATTGCGTAAATTATCGTGTTTGTAAACGCTTTGACCGATATGTCATCGGATCAGGCGCACACGATGTAAGTAACAATATATCAGCTTTTTCATTATTCTTCCTTCCTTCTTTCCGAAAGGGCGCATCGACCGATGCGTCCTTTCGGTTTGTGCGGACAACAAAAACGACGCGATGCACAACAAATGCCAAACGCGTCGTTTTTTTAGTACAATATTATTTCAGAACAATCCGATCAGGTCTTTCAGCGAGTGGATTTCGTAATCGCACTCGACATTTTGTCCAGGATAAGTGCCGCGATTGAGCCAGCAGGTTTTAATGCCGTAAGTATTGCCGCCCGCAATATCGGCAGTGGGGGAATCGCCCACGAGCAAAGTTTCGCAAGGTTTTACGTCGCTCAGTTCGGTAAAAACGGTGTCGAAAAAAGCCTTACTCGGTTTATCCGCACCGATATCTTCGGAAGCAAAAATCTTCGCAAAGTAGCGGTCCAGTCCGGCTTTGCCGATCCGCGCAGATTGCTGCGCAAGGGAAGCGTTGCTCACAACGTACAGCGTGTACTTTTTCGAGAGATAGGCGAGCGTTTCGTCCGCGCCGTCGATTTTGTCTGCATGTTCGATTATGCCTTTGCGAAAACCTTTCTCGAACGAGTCGGGATCGGCACCGGTAATGCCGGTTTCTTTGAAAAACGTGCGGAACCTGTATTTGCGCAACTGTTCGCGCGTAATCGAGCCGTCCTCGATGCCGTGCCAGAATCTTAAATTCAGGTCGTTGAAGATCTCGACGAAACGATCGGGACACTCGACGCCGGCATTCGCGCACATGGTCCTGATGATATACCGTTGATAACCGGTAGAGTCGAGCAACGTGTCGTCGATGTCGAAGAGTATGATTTTCGGTGTAAAATCGGTCATTTTATTCCGTTCGTTTACTTCTTTTCGAGCGTGTAGCCGTCTTTCGCGTCGAGTACCGCATAACCTTTCTCGGCAAGCAGTTCACGAAGTCTGTCGCTTTCCGCCCAGTTTTTCGCCTTTCTCGCCTCGAAACGCTCGTCGGCAATCGCCTTGATGTCGTCGGGCACTTCGATTTTCTCTTTTGCTGCAGGAGCGGCTTTGTTGAGGTCGAGTCCGAGTACCTTGTCGAATTCGAGCGCGAGCGCGTAAATATCCCCGGACGGAGTTTCTTTCGTCATCGTCCAGAGCACTCCGAGCGCAAGCGGAATATTGAGGTCGTCGTCGATTGCCGCCTGAAAATCGGTTTTGTATTTATCGATTACCGTCGCGTCGGTCGTGTTTTTGGAAACCTTATGCTCGTAAAGCGCGTTCAGTAAACGATTATAAGCGGTTTGCGCCGCTTTCAATCCCTCGAACGTAAAATTGAGTTTCTTGCGGTAATGAGTGTTCAGGCAGAAATAACGGAAGGACAGGGGCGAGTAACCCATTTCTTCGAGTTGAGCAATCGTATAAGTGTTGCCGAGCGACTTGCTCATCTTGCCGCCGTCGACGAGCATAAACTCGCCGTGCAGCCAGTAATTGACGGTTTTGTGACCTTCCAGAGCCTCGGATTGCGCGATTTCGTTCTCGTGATGAACGGGAATATGATCCACGCCGCCGCTGTGAATGTCGATCAGCGAGCCGAGATACTTGCGGCTCATTGCCGAGCATTCGATATGCCAGCCGGGATAACCCATGCCCCAGGGCGAAGCCCATTGCATAATATGTTCCTTCGGAGCCTTTTTCCACAGCGCGAAATCGGCGGGATGGCGTTTCTCGTCGTTGACTTCGACGCGCGCACCCGCAATCTGATCTTCGAGATTAAGCCGCGACAGTTTACCGTAATCCTTGAACTTGGAAATATCGAAGTAAATACCGTCGCTTGTTTCATACCCGTATCCGAGTTCTACGAGTTTTTTGACATACTCGATCATGTCCTGAATATGGTCGGTAGCCTTTGCAATGATTTCCGGCTTGCCGATATTGAGCGCGGCAATATCCTTAAAGAAAACGTCGGTGTAATAAGCCGCGATTTCGTAAGGCGACTTTTGCTGTTTCTTCGCCGCCAGTTCCATCTTGTCCTCGCCGGTATCGCCGTCGGAGAGAAGATGTCCCACGTCGGTTATGTTCATCACGCCTTTGAGTTTGTATCCGTCATAGCGGAGAACCCTGCGAACTATATCCATGAAAACGTAGGTGCGCAGGTTGCCGATATGAGCATAGTTATAAACGGTAGGGCCGCAGGAATACATCGTCACGGTTTTTCCGACCGGCACGAAATCCTCTTTTTCTCTCGAAAGCGTATTGTACAGTCTGAGCATCAGTTATCTCCTTTATGCGACGGGACGTCATTGTCCACGGCACCGATCATTTCGTAAAGTTTGTCGATTTTGTCCGATAATCTTTTGATTTCGTCCGCCACGGGATCCGGCAGGCATTGATCGAGATCGTCCACGCGCACGCCGTTGAGTTTGACGACACGTCCCGGTACGCCGACCACCGTTGCGTTTGCCGGTACTTCGTCAAGAACGATCGAACCTGCGCCGATCTTCGCGTTTTTACCCACGGTGAACGGTCCCAGAATCTTCGCGCCCGCGCTTATCATTACGTTGTCCTCTATGGTTGGGTGACGTTTGCCTTTATCTTTGCCCGTACCGCCCAAAGTAACGCCCTGGTAAATGACAACGTTGTTTCCGATCTCCGCGGTTTCGCCGATGACGACGCCTTCGCCGTGATCGATAAATACGCCCGAGCCGATCTTTGCGCCGGGATGGATTTCGATGCCGGTAAAGAACTTTGCAATTTGGGAAACGATGCGTGCCACGAGTTTGTAATTATGGACGTACATAAAATGCGCGAACCGGTACATTACCAGCGCGTGAAAGCCGCTGTACGTCAAAACAACCTCAAAGCGATTACGCGCCGCAGGGTCGTGTTTCATTACTGATTCGAGATCTTTTCGTATAGCGGACATGATTAAAATCGTTCCTCGTAAAGTCCGGGAATCCGGCGTTTACATTATTATATGCCGAAGAATTATCGGAAATAAACCGTTAATCTTCGGAAACCGACGTTCCGTCTAAAAGCGCAATTGCGGCTTCGATGATTTTCTCTGCTTCCTTGGATTCGCGGCAACCGACGTTTTCTTCGACGGAAGCCAGACGTTCGTTGAGATATGCGATCCCGCGTTCGGTAAGCGAATAATTGACTTCGCGGTGATCGTTCGCGCCTTTGGTCTTGACGATCAGTCCTTCCGCCGCCATGTCGCGTGTGAGAAGAGCAAGGTTGGTTTTTGCAATCATCAGAGCGGATATGATTTCCTTTGCGCCGCATCCTTCGGAAATCAGAAACATCACCTTCGTTTTCAACGAAAGCGTGTTTTTTTTCGTTTGTCCTTTGCCTTCGCACATACAGGCACGCCGGGTGGAAAGTCGCAGGGCTATTATGCTTTTTGCAAGTTCGTACATTCTTGCTCCGAAGATTGAATTGTACCGACACAGCGGTACTTATAATATTATAACTGTTTTTGCCGTTTGTGTCAACGCAATCGCGGATATAAACTTTTTCATTATTTTTCCGCTACGGCGACTTATGGATTGACTTAGCCGCGAAAAAAGTATATAATATATCGCGGAAAAGAAAATCACACGGCTTCAAGGAGGCTATTATGGCGGAGTTTTATACCGTTGACATCTGCGGGAGAAAAGAGGACTTACCCGTTATCGAACTCAAAGAAGGACTCAGTATCGCGTTCTTCAATCTGCACGGGAATCAGGATCTTACCGAATACTGCGGCAAGATGATTGCAAAGCGTATCAAAGAGAGCGGCAAAAAGGTAGACGTTCTCATCACCGCCGAAAGCAAAGGCTTGCAACTGACGCACGTCGTTGCTCGTGAACTCGGACATAAATTCTATGCCGTTGCCAGAAAAAGCGTTAAACTCTATATGAAAGACGGCATCAGCGCGACCGTGAAGTCAATTACCACCGGCGGCAATCAGACGCTGTACCTGTCCGCTCACGATGCGGCGCTGCTGAAAGATAAAAACGTGGGTATCGTCGACGACGTTGTGTCCACCGGCGGCTCGCTGAACGGGATGGAAGCGCTCGTCGAAAAAGCGGGCGGCAGGATTGCGCTTCGCGCAACCGTACTTGCCGAGGGCGATGCCGCAAAACGCGACGATCTTATTTTCCTCGATTCGATTCCGCTTCTTTAAAGAAACAACGAATTTACCGCGACCGTATGCGCCGCGGTTTTTTTGTTCGGGCGAGAATAGTAAACTTTACATATTAAATCGTTTGAGTATTTTCGTCATATAAGATTGACATTTCGGAGGAAAGCAGGTATATTATATTATAAGTCGGAGTGTAATTTGCTTTGGCGCGATTTCGTCGCATGTTCAGAAGTAGTGAAT
>CAKQVV010000054.1 GCA_934277845.1 uncultured Clostridia bacterium | reverse complement strand
GATCGCAACTCGTCAAGTTCACCGCGAACACCGGTTGCTTCCGCCCCTATAACTACACGATTACCGAAGAGGAGAAGCAGACCTGCACTCCGTACACCCGCAGTATCCTCGAACTGATCGAAGAAGGTGCGACCGTCGCTCCCAACCTCGCGATTTCCACCAAGCGCCTTCAGTACACCGGCGAAGACGGTTTTGACGAGAGTAACAACGGCTTCGCGTTCCGTGCAAAAGTGGGCAACAACGTTTACAAAGAACCGTTCACCTATTTCTATATGAATCCGGAAAAGACGGTGAACGACGCGTTCGAAGAAATGAAGTCCACGATCACGTCCATACTCGAGGGCGCGGGTGCGATTTAACGAAAACGACTTGCCGGAAGGGAGGGTGGCATAACACCCTCCTTAAGGCGTAAATTTAAGAGAGATAATCTATGAAAGCAGAAAAAACTTCGTTCTTTAGCAGAATCAGGACGTTTTTCTACGATGTCCGGGTCAAACTGCACCAAAAGTTCGGCAGCAAAAAGAAAAAACAAAAAGTTTATAACAAAAAACTCGGGCAGAATTTGTTCTTATTCTTCTTTCTGCTTTTTCCGATCGTACAATTCCTGATATTCTACGTCGGCGTCGCGGCGAACACACTCAAACTCGCGTTTCAGGCGCCGGACAAAGCGGGGGACTATTATTTCACGCTTGATACGTTCAAAAAAGTCATTCAGGCGTTCTTCGTGACGGGCGAAATGTCAGTGCTTATCCGCAACTCCGCGATCCAGTTCGCGCTGGGGCTGCTCGTCAGCATGCCGCTTCAGATCATGGTCGCGTACGTCGTGTTCAAGAAAGTGCCGCTTGCCGGCGCGTACAAGGTAATTCTGTTCCTTCCTAACATTATTTCCAGTCTCGTGTTCGTCATCTGCGGCAGAGCGCTGATGCAGAAGGGCATACCGTTCCTCTTCAACAATCCTGCGATGGGTTTACTCAACCGTCACACGGACAAGAGTTTCTACTCCGTGCTCGTGTTCGGACTGTGGATGAACTTCGCGAACGGACTGATCATCTATCTTTCTGCGATGTGCAGTATTTCGAAAGACGTACTCGAGTACGGCGAACTGGAGCAAATGTCGTCGTTTCAGGAGTTTTGGCACATAATCCTGCCGTCGATCTTCCCGACGATAGTCACCTATATAATCGTCGCGATCGCGGGCTTTTTCACCAACTACGGACATTTCTATTCGTTCTACGGCGGCGAGGATGGCGCTATGCAACCCTTCTCGACGCTCGGGTTTTATTTCTTCGTAAAGGTTGCGGGCGGAAAGAACACGATACCGTCGCCCGGCGACTATCCGTTCGTTTCCGCGGCGGGCATACTGTTCACGCTCATCGTCGCGCCCGTAACGCTGCTTACGAAGTACCTTCTGGAAAAATTCGGACCGAGCGAGGACTAAGCGTATGTTAGAGAATATAAAAGTCAAAAACAGAAAATACATAAAGATGGACGCGTTCACGATCGTGCTGTACGCGCTAGTGACGATCTACTGTCTGTCAATGCTGTACGTCTTGTTCTTCGGACTGGTCAACTCGCTGAAAGATGCGACCGACTACGAGTGGAACAACCCGTTCGCGTTCCCGAACTCCGAGTTCGGCTGGAAATTCGGTAACTACGCCAAGGTTTTCAAGGACTTCAACGTATTCACCGTGGGCGGCAAGCAAGTTTATCTTCCGTTGATGTTCCTCAACTCCTTGCTGTACGCCGGGCTTATGTCGCTGTTTTGCATGGCTACGCAGGTAATCACTGCTTACGCCGTCGCAAAGTACGACTTCAAGGGTAAAAGACTCATCTACGGCGTGGCTATCGTCGTCATGCTTCTGCCCATTATCGGATCGCTCGCTTCCGAAGTTCAGATCGCGAATCTGTTCGGTTTCCGCAACAACCTTATCGGCGTGTGCATCATGAAATGCAAGTACCCCGGCATCTACTTCCTCGTGTTCTACGCGACCTTCAAGAGCCTGCCGTGGACGTTCGCCGAAGCGGCGCAGATCGACGGCGCGGGGCATTTCCGTACGTTTATTCAGATCATGCTCCCGCTTATCCGAAGCACGCTGTTCGCCGTGTTCATACTTCTGTTTATCGAACACTGGAACGACTACTACACGCCTATGGTCTTTCTGCCCGAAAAGCCCACCATGTCCTACGGCTTGTTCATATTCCAGACGGACAACAAGGCGAGCACGCCTATTCAACTCGCCGCCTGCATACTCGCGTGCGTACCTATTCTCATCGTGTTCGCCGCGTTCAAAGACAAAATCATGAGCAACGTCACCATGGGCGGCATCAAGGGCTAAACCTTTAAGGAGAGTAAAATGACGAAAAGAAAATCGATTTTTACAACGATTTGCGTACTCGCGCTGACGCTCGCGCTCGCAGTGGTATGCGCGGGGATCGCGGGTTACGGCACTTACGCCGACGAAGAACCCGTTGCTGCCGTCACGATCGATATCGATTTCGGCGACTACGACGGCAGAAACGACGGCGCGAACCTTCCGCACGGCAAGACAGGCAAATCTTACCCTGTGTTCGCGTATACCGCTACCGACAATCTCGGGCAAACGGTCGACGACGTTCTCGTCACCGTCACCGATCCCGACGGATCGCTCGTGCCGCAGGTAAAAGGAAGATTCGAAACCGCGACCGCGGGCTCGTATACTTTGCGTTACGTCGCGACCAAGAATGCCTCCAGCGCCGAAAAAACCCTGAAAATCACCGTCGACGAATATAAAGACAATATAGCTTACGACGGCGCTACGGAAAACATACCGACGAACGGCACTACCGGCTCGGCGGTTTTCGTGGTTTTCGGCGAGTTTTCGGGCGGCTCGGGCGACCTTGCATCTTATATGAACCTTACTCGCGACGAAACCGGACTCGAACTGACGACTACGAGCGCGGGCGCGTACTTCGTACCCGAAAAATGCAGTGAGTATACCGTGACTTACGGCGTAGTCGACTTCGCGGGCGACGAAAAGAGCGTCACGAGAAATATAACGATCGAAGATCCTACCGATCCCGTAATGGGCGAAGTTTCGCTCCCCGGCTCCGCGATCTCGGGCGATACGCTTGATCTTCCGCTTCCCGACGCGATCTTCTACCGCGGCGGCAAAAAGATCTACGTTCCCGTTAAAGTGACTTTCGACGGCGCGGACATGACTTCGGCCATGAAAGTCGAAAACCTCGCGGTCGGGGAACACGAGATCGTGTATTCGTGTGTAAATCCGCTGGACGAAACGCGCGTAGTGAAACGCGGATTCAACATCGTCGTCAAGGATAAAAACGTGACGGAGAAAGCCAGACTTTTCGATAACTATTTCGACCTTAAAAACTGCATTGCGGACAGTACGAACAACGTCGCGTATTCCGTAGCCGTTACGGCGAACGAGGACAAAACTCCGCTTAACGCGTCCTTGGCGTTCGCACGCGCGTTACCGGCAGAGTACGCCAACCTCGAAATTAACGCGACTGCGGCCTTCGCGGCTTATAAGAACGCGTACTTCGTCGTCACCGACAGCAAAAACTCCGCGGAAAAGATCAGGATAGAAATCAACAGACTGACTTCGCTCGGCTCGGTTTGGCTGTCCTATGACGAGTCTGCCGCGTCGATCGTCAATCGCAACGACAAATCGACTTTGACTACGGTCGAGAACTATGCGGACGGAACGAAGTTCGCTGGTTTTAGCAGCGGCAACGTATACGTTTCGTTTGAATTTACCGGCGTTGTCAAGGATATTTACCTCTCGCTCACCAAGATCGGCTCCAGCGTCGTTACCACCGGGAGAAAAGACGAAACGCCGCCGACTTTCGTTTCTAACCCGGACTTCCGTTCGGTATACGTTACCAACCTCGGTCACAAGGTTTATCTTCCCGAAATGCAGGCGTTCGACCTTATCGATAAAAACGTTTCCGTCACGCTTACCGTGCGTAAGCCCGACGGCTCGATTGCGTTCGAAGGGAAGGGCGGATATACGCTCGACGTAACCGAGAGCGGCGAATACAGCGTGGAATACACCGCGCGCGATTACTCCGGCAATGTCCGTAAACTCGTTTCCGGCGTGGACGTCATCGATCTCGAATCGCCCGTCGTCAAGGTTAAGGGCATGAAAAAGACCGTCAAGGTCGGCGAGGAAATCACGCTCCCCAAAGCCGAGATCACCGATAACGATACCGCCGCGGACAAGATTCTCAGTTACGTTTATGTACTTAAAGGCAATTTCCGCAAAGAACTCGTGGGCGAAATCTACAAGTTCACCGAAGCGGGCGAGTACAAGATAAGATACGTCGCTTACGACGCTAATCAGAATTACACCGTGGTCGAATTCACGGTAATCTGCAAATAAGGAGGGCGACAGAATGAAAGGAATAAAAAGAGCGATCATTTTCCTGATGTGTATTGTCACGGTTTTCGGCGCGCTTTCCGCTTGCGCCAAAAAGCCCGATCCCGATACCGATAAGACCGAAGAGGCAAAAACGATAGGCAACGAGCCGATCGCGTTCGACGATACCGACGTGTATCTCGCGGAGAACGGCAAGTCCGACTATAAGATCGTGGTCGGCGCGGACGCATCGAGAACGGAAAAGTACGCAGCCGAAGAACTCCGCGACTTTATCGAGCAGTCCACGACCGTAAAACTTCCGATCTTTACCGACGAAGAAGTTTCGCACGGTAATAACGCCCGTTATATTTCCGTGGGCGCAACCAAACTTCTCGCCGCCGAAACCGATATAAAAGCCGACTATGCCGAACTCGGCGAGAACGGCGTTATCGTGAAAACGCAGGGCAACTGCGTGTATGTCACGGGAGCTACCGACCACGGCACGCTGTTTGCGGTTTACAGGTTTTTGCACTATCAGATCGGCTATGAAGCGTACGCGTACGACTGTGTGAAAGTTGACTATTTTAAGTCGCTGAAACTCAAGAACTTCGACTACAAGCACGTTCCGTCGCTGGGGCTTACCACCGCCGAGGACGGCGAATTGTCGGGGGAGAGCAAGGTCAAGGAAGCCTCGAGAATGCTTATATACGCTTCCAAGAACGGCGGTTACGATCTTAACGGCAACCTCTACAACGGACTTTGGTGCCATACCACCAACTTCCTCATCACCGCCGATTATGACCAGCCGCGCGTTACCGCCGCCCAGAAAGAAGAATACGATAAAAAACTCGCGCCGTATCTCGATATGCTCATTAGCGACTACGGTTACGTTCGCGAGAACGATACGGTTATGCCGCAGTACGTCAAAAAGACCGAAAACGGCGATCCGGTACTCGACGAGAACGGCAAGTTCGTCTACGAAACCGACGAGAAAGGCAACTATATCCTCGTGACCGACGAGAACGGCAAGCCGCTGTCCAACGTGTACTTTATGAAAGGTTTCGACAAGGGTGCCACCACGCTGTTCGCTTCGTCAAAGGGAACCAAGGACAAGGTTGATATAAAAGAAGGTGCAGAGGGCTACGAAGATTACGTCAGGGGCTGGAACGCGGCTTACGAGAGCGGCACTTATCACGTCGGCTCCGAGTGGCAGAAGAACGTCAAGTCCATAAGACTGTGGAACAACAATCAGGCGTGCTACACAAAGGAAGAAACGCTGGAACTGGCGGCTAAAACGCTGGAAAACAAGTACCTTAACACCGCTACCGGTCCGTACCTCATGGTAGGCATCACCGACGGCAAAGGCTCGTGCGACTGCGAGGACTGCAAGGCCGCCGTAAAAACCTACGGAAACGCCGCGGGCGTACAGATGGTTTTCATGAACAAACTCGCGAACAAACTCGAAGAGTACATGAAAGCGAACGACATTGACAAGCAGATCACGCTGGTAGCGTTCGCGTACTATGCGTTCCGTGAACCGCCCGTAAAACTCGTGGACGGCAATTACGTTCCGGTTCATGCGGACGTCGTACCGAAAAACGACGGACAAGTCAGAATCGGCATCATGTACACGCCTATCGAAGCGTGCTACACGCATCCCATCACCGACGAAACCGGAACCTGCGAAAAGAACGCGACCATCGCCGAGGAAATGAAGGCGTGGGCTTCGCTTACCGACAACATGATGATGTACTCCTACGGCACCAACTTCCAGGCGTTCAAGTACCACTTCAACAACTGGTCGCATATAGGCGATTCGATAAGATTCTACGAGAAACTGGGGCTTAAGTACTACTTCGAACAGGCTTGCGCTCAGAACGGAATTTCTCCGATGTCGTCGATGCGCGCGTACGTCCGCAGCAAACTCGCATGGAACTCGGCTTATGACACGCAGGACCTTATCGACGAGTTTATCGAGCATTACTACGGCGACGGAGCGGAGGGCGTAAAGCAGTACTTCGACGCGGTAATGGAGAACTTCGAGAGAATCTACACGCTCGCCGAAACCGAGGATCAGGACATTTACTACAGCCGCATCATGAGTGCGGACTACTGGACGCGCCCGCAGATGCTCCAACTCGCAAGTTATCTCGAAAAAGCGGACTACGCGGTCGATCTCGGCTCGTCGAATCAAAAAGACGTGTACAAGGAGAGAATTTTCAGAGAGTATTTCCTTCTCAAGGACAACGAGTACACGACTTATTCGGCGTACCTTAGCAGCGACGAACTTGAAGAACTCAAAGCCCTCGTAATGTACGGCAGAGAGAAATATAACGCTTATAACAGCGCGGAGAAAACTCAAAATGGCTAAGACGAAAAGAATTATCGGTTTTATAGTCGCGGTTGTTGCGCTTACTTGCGCGTTTGCGTTGTCCGCTTGTTCGAAAAAGGGTGCCGACGACTCGACTACGGAGTACAGTTTCAATATCGGCAAGACCGCTATCTCGCTCGAAGTGGGCGAGAGTGAAAAACTCGAGTGCCGTTACGGCGACAAAACTATCGTTTTCGTCAGTTCCGACCCGAGCGTAGCGACGGTTGCGGCGGACGGTACGATCACCGCGGTTACGACCGGCACGGCTTACGTCACGGCGAGCGCCGAGGGCGTAGCGGGCGCGAGCAAGATCTGCAAAGTCACGGTAACGAAAAGCGTTTATGCGGTTTTGCTCGACCGTAGCGGCGAGATCGAAGCGCTGACGGGCACCGCGCTCGAATTCAACGCGACGGTTACGAAAAACGGCGAAAAGTCCGCGCTGGTCGCGAATTTCTCCGTCAGTCCCGCCGGCTACACGATCGCGGCGGACGGCAATACCGCGAGAATTACTTTCGTGCAGGCGGGTGCTTATACCGTAAAAGCCGAGTACGGAGGCGCGTCCGTTTCCGTTACCGTAACGGTATCGGACGGCTTGACCGAATAGAGGAGGGCGTATGAAAAAATTCTGGATAATCGTTCTCACCGCTTTGTGCTGCGTGGCGATGGCGGCGTGCTCGGGCGGTAAAACCCCCGAAAAACCGACAGTACCCGACAGCGTTCTGCTTGCGGACAGCGAAGTCACCGTTTACGTCGGCGGAACGTACAAATTCGAGCCGAGCGGCGCGGCGGCGTTCACCTTCTCCAGCAGCGACGAAAACGTCGCGAAAGTGACCTCGGACGGCGTGCTTACCGGTATTTCCGACGGCGTCGCGTTTATCGACGTGACCGCCGGCGAGAGCACCGTTACCTGCCGCGTGAACGTCATAAAGCAAGAAAATTATATCCGCCTTGGGTCAGATAACCGCAACGTCGTAGCGGGAGGCGATATCACGATCAAAGCCGAAGCGATCAGAAACGGCGCGGTCACGGGCGAAAAAATCGAATTCGCCGTAGACAAAACCGAGGGCGTTATTATCGTCGAGAGCGGCAAGAACGAAATCACGGTGACGATCGCCGAAGCCGGCAGTTACGTAATTACCGCAAAGGCGGGCGATATAAGCGCGAAATGCAACGTAAAGGCGGTAAACAGTACGGCAAAAATCCTCGGGAAACCCGTACTTATCGTCAATAATTGCGCGACACTTATATGGCAAACGGTCGAGGGCGCGGCAGGTTATGCGGTTACCGTAAACGGCGGCGCGGAAACGATAGTGAACGAAACCTCGTACGACGTTTCGGGCGTGACCGACGGACTTGAATTCGGCGACAAAGCAGTATTCTCCGTTCGCGCGGTCGCGGCTGCGGACGACTACGAGCATATCGACGGCTCGGTTGCGACGCTCGACTTTAAGCACGATTACGTCGAAGAAATAAAGACCGAGCATACCTGTGTGCAGGCGGGCGTATCGGACTTCGAGTGCGCGACCTGCGGCAAAAAGTATACCGACGAAAATCGCCTCGACGATCATATTTATACCAGCAAAGAAACTCCGCACGGCACCGGTGCTTGCCTCGTCTGCGGCTTTCAGAGAACAAAGAAAGTCAATTACAAGTACGACGAGCATAACGAATGCTACTTTGTGGCAGGCGTGGACGGCGGCTACGATTCCGCAGACCTCTATATTCTCGCGAAATACAACGACGGCACGCCCGAACACGGCGAAAAACCCGTTAAATACATAGCATTCGGCGCGTTCAAGAACAACAAAATCATAGTGCGCGCGTTCCTGCCGAAGAGCATGACGGAGTTCGAGGACAAAGACCCGGCGTTCGTTCGCAGTAACGGTAAGAGTCTGAACGACGTGGATGGCATGGGCGGAACATCAAGTCCGTTGCGCGGCTCGGTATTCGAGGGATGCGAAAATCTCGAACTGGTGTCGATGCCCGGCGTGTACACGCTGCCTGCGGTAGCCGAAAGCAGTTATGCGCACTGGAATTTCCGCGACTGCTACAATCTTACCACGGTGATAGTGCCTATGGGTTTTGAAAATCGCGGTGCGGCGTTCATGCGCTGGACCAATACTCCCGACAAGGCGGAAAGCAAGACCGATATTTACGTCGAAGGCAAATACGTTACGCGCGTTTGCGACGCGGCAAGTTATCCGATAAGCGGCGACGTCGGCTACGGAAACAACAAGCTCCTCACCGGCGACGTGTTTACTTACGACGACAAAGCTACGACAGAAACGTGCTTCAAGTGGCGCTACGCCGACGACGGAGTAACGGTTATCAGCGGCGGTAAACACGAGTTCAACGGCAAGGGTTTTTGCCGTAAGTGCGGCGCGAGAAACGATTACGGCGTGGTATACGGCTATGACCCAACGTTCGTAAACGCCGACGGCAGCGTGGGTGCGTACTACGTCGGGGACAACAGAAACCTTGCCGAACCCGAGGTGGTTATTCTGGACAGTTACGACGACGGCGTAAACGGAGTACACCCCGTATCGTTTGTCAAAAACTCCGCGTTCGCCGACAACGGGTTCGTTAAAAAAGTCGTGCTTCCATCCAGCGTCACGCGTCTCGACGGGCTTGCGTTCAAGGGTTGCGGAAATCTCGAACACGTCGAACTTCCGGGAGTGGTAGATTTGAGGTACAAGAAGATAACGAACGGGATTTATTCCGATGAGAATCCGGCGCACACGGACAACAACTTCCTCAACTGCTACAAACTCAAAAAAGCGATTGTCAATCCCAAGGTGAAGATAAATTGCGGTCAGTTCAAAGGTCAGCAAATCGACGATCCGAAGAACAAGGGAAAGAAAATCGAGCCCACGCCGTACACGGTGCTTTACTCCACGGCAGAGTACGTCGACAGCAAGATGCTTATAACCGCGTTTGGTTCCAACAATCTCATGACGGGCAGTATTTATTACTACGATAATGACAGAACGCTCGACAGTTGTCTTATGTGGATGTACGACGACGGTGAAATCGTGCAAAGCAAATTTAAGCACGAGTTCGACGGCAACGATGTTTGTACCGTCTGCGGTGACAAAAACAACAAGGACGTTATTTACAAGCCCGTCAAAGACAGCACGGGCAACGTTACAGGTTACTATGTCGGCGGCTATGTAGGGTTTACCGGCACGGTCGAGATTCAGAAAGAATGGTACGGTAAGCCCGTTACTTACATCGAAGCGAACGCGTTCGAAGACAATACGAACGTTAAAAAAGTCGTCATGCCGTACATCAACGACCTCGGCGGCAACACGTTCAAGGGCTGCTACAACCTCGAATACGTCGATATGCGCGGAGTGACTTATATTTCCTACGCGAATAGGGACGAGAGCGGCAACGCGAAACGCCCCGACGGCTCGGTTGAATCCAACAACAACTTCCTGAATTGCTTCGGGTTAAAGACGGTTATCGTAGGAAACGGCTATAATGCCGAAACTCAACAGTTCGTTTCCACGGAAAACAAGGTAAGGCTGATTGCCAATATGTATATAAACGGTAATTCTGCCCCGACGCTTAACGGTAATAACGCGCTGATAAAAGATATTTATTGCCTCGGCAACGGCACCGATTGCCTTACCTGGTGCGAAGAGGACGGCGAAATCAAGACCGGACCCAAGCATACTTACGGTGCTGACGGCAAGTGTACCCTGTGCCAAACCGACAGCGGAGTGGAGTACGCTTACGATTC
>CAKQVV010000053.1 GCA_934277845.1 uncultured Clostridia bacterium | reverse complement strand
CCGCCGAAGAGCGCGCCGACTATTACGACTCGTTACTTATCGCGCTCGGAAACGCCGAAACCGAAAGCGATATTGCCGACGTAACCGCCGAACTCGAAAATGCGGGACTGATAAAACGCACAAACTCGAAAAAGAAGAATAAACCTTCTTCCCCGATTAAACTTACGGTAGATGGGCTACCCGTACTTATAGGAAAAAACAATATACAGAACGACGCGCTCGTGCGCTCGTCCGACGGCGGCTGGCTGTGGCTGCACGCGCAGAAAATCCACGGCTCGCACGCGATTATCAAGAGTACTTCGGTGCCGCAGGACACGATAAACAAAGTCGCGGCGTTCGTCGCTCATTATTCAAAGGCTTCTATGTCGGCAAACGTGCCTATCGACTATACTCTCGTAAAGTACGTCAAAAAGCCTACCGGCGCGGCTCCCGGAAAAGTGATCTACACGCACCAGCAAACGGTAAACGTGACACCGCAAAAACCCGACGAGAAAAATTCGTAAATAACTTCAAATTTTATAAAACATAGTAAAAGACGGTACCACTACGATACCGTCTTTTGTTGTTTTGTTACATTTCGATTCAGGTCAAGGACATTCCGTTTTCACTGACGTAGTACAAGCCGTTTTCACCGATCGTATTGCCCCAGACGTTGCCGCACCACAAGCCGTTGGGTGCAGAATCGTTCATTTTGTCGATATAATTCTCTTTAGGCATTCCGCTATAACTGCCGTCGTAATTTATGCCGTAAGCAACGCCGAGTACAATGCGGGAAGGCATTTCCGAATAACCGGTTTGCTTCAAAATCCACGCATTGTCGATAAACACGTCGGCAACGATATTATAATACTCTCCGTCATACGTAACGTTATAAACGTAATCGATGTCGAATATATCGTTGGCATTTTCCGCGACATAGGCAGAAACGTAAGCAAGTCTCTTGTTTGCATTGGTATTGGTTGTGGTTCTGATCTCCATGCTGGAATTCCTATACCAGAAATTCCACCAGTCGCCGTTAGCCGCAATACCGCCGGTAAAGTGTTTCATTTTGGCTGTGGTGTGGATATACAAGCCGTCGTCTTTGAGTATTGCTTTGGTGGTGGTGTTCATACCTGCCCCGACACCGGTACCATCGACTTTGGAAGTCAAGCCCGTATAGCCGTTCTCCCAGTCGATCTTGCCGAAATGCTTGCCAGTAACACGCGAGATGTGAGTACCCGCCTCGTCGACGAAATACATTTTCCATGCATTACCTTTAGTCGGGACGCTTTCGAAAATACACGGCATCCAGTCGTTGCGTTTATTTCTGCCCTGCATATAATCGGATTCTTCGCGAGTACGCCACTGGAAGCCGGCGCGAAGCGCATAACCTTCTGCGATTTCGCCCGTCTCGGTGTTGAATATTTCAGACCAATCTATTTTTTTGTTAGTGTGCCATTCGTCGTTTGCGTTAATATCAAACAGCAAATTATACGGGATAAAGCCTTCGATAACGGTTGTGTACAACCCTTTATCGTCTTTTTCCTCACTGCGATTCATAACAAAGTCGACTCCCGGTCCGTAGTTTGATCCGACGGACGTAAAGAATATTTCGTGACCGCGGAACCATTCAAGCGTGTCATTGTTTCCGGTGTACGAAGTGTTGGTAAGCGCAAATCCGACCGCAAGGTTTGAATTCATGTGCGACTCGAGATCGGTAGTCTTCCACTGTGCGTGGCTAACGGTAGCGTAAACATAGATGCCGTCGGTACCCTTGATCGCTTTCGCCGTAAAGCCTTTGCCCATAGACGAAGTATCGGTCACTCCGCTTTCTACGTTCGATCTGCCGTAAGCAACCGCGTCGACGCCGCAATAATCGTTCCAGTCGGAATAGTCGCCGTCGATAGTCTTATCATTTGCGATAATTCCGGAGAATCCCTTGTCGCTGATATACGGACGTTGACTTGCTCCCCATGGACTGCAACCGAGTGCGTACCAGATAAACGGCTGTGACGCAGGTGCGTCGATCGTAATTTTTGAAATCGTTTCGTTTTTCTCTTCGGTGAAATCATCGCCGGTTTTTTGGAACACGCCGTTACGGAAAGCAAGACCTGCTCTGTACGTGCCGTCGACTTCGTTAACTCCGGCAAGATACAGAGTCTGCGAGGAAATAAAGTATTCGACCTTTATAAGATTATAATCCACTCCGTCGCGCTTTACCGTTTCACGTTTCATGACGGCTGTAACGTTTTCGGGAACTCGTCCGTCCGCGTTAATAAAATACTGCTTGCCCCCGCCGTTCTTATCTGTGAACACAATCTCGACGTTGGTGTTTCTGAACCAGTCCTTATCCCCGGTCAGCCAAAGTTTTTGCAATGCTTCGGCATAGAAGTATACGCCGTCGGTCGCTTTGATCGCCTTATATCTGAGATAACGCGAATCTACGGAAGAATCGACGCCGAGAACTTTGCCCGAATAACCGGTCCAGTCGCTGTCATCGCCGTCGACGGTGTGCGTGGTAGGCGCAGGCGCCTTGAACAAGCCGTTACCGGTAAATACGCTCCAGGTGTTGGGCTGTCCGAAATTCGCGCCTTCGGTTACGAGTTCCCAGCCGAACTGCGATCTGTCGGTTGCGTTCTGATGACGCTGAGTAGAAACCATACCGTAAAGGTAATCGGGCTTACCCTCAAGTCCTATTGCCGACCACGGAACAAAAATTTCCATGTCGTAGCCTTCGACTTCCGAAGCGTTGCCGAGGTCGTCGACAGTGCCTCTGATGTTTACGCCGCAACCTACGGAAGTAAGCGGATAATGGTTATACTCGCCGAGATAGTGACGGCGAAGCATAGTCGTGCCGTCGGCGGCGAAAATCAGCTCGTAAGCGTGCCCGGGCAGGTCGGTAACGCCAAACGGAGCAAGATACAACGACATACCCGTTTTCTGATAAACCTGATAGCGCATGCTTGTCTGCTGAACGTTGATAACGCTGTCAGTAGTGGACATTGCAAAGTACGCGCCCTTGTCGGTAAAATACGAGGTTGCTTTTACATCGCAAGGGGTAAGCGAACCCGCCATGATTTTGTTATTACTGTTACTTCCGTCCGAAGAAGTGCCCGTCCACCAGTTAAGGTCTGTTTTCCAGAAGTCCTCGTCAAACTTACCGTCGAGCGTTACGCCCGGATCGGTGTCATAAGTTTTTTTCTTTTCGGGCGGATTAGTAAAACCATAATCCCCGAAAAAGCCTTTTTTCCCGGTCGAGCCGCAAGCGACCATAAGCACGGCGGCAAGCGCGAGAACCAAAGACAGAACGATAACGGAAATTTTCTTTTTCATCTCTTTCCCTCCTATTTGCCGAGAACGTAGATCTCGGAGATCGCGATGGGCGCGTCGTGTTTGAACGTAAGACGGATCTCTTTGACTTTGAGTTCGTCATACTCCGCAATCGCCGCTCCGCCCGGGCGCATGAAGTTGTATTCTTCGTCGCCGTTGTAGCCGATATGGCGTTTTACGTCGAATTTGAGGTTATCGATATATGCGGTGCCTTTAATCTCTTTTCCGTCTACGGTCTTTACAAAGTCCATTTCCACTCTGTCGACTTTTTCCCAGTGATGCGCATAATCCCAACTGTTGTAAACCATGAGCGCGCGAGTCGTGACATAATCGTCGAACGTGAGCGTGATTTTCGTTTCTTTCTTGTTGCCCGTGGTGAATTCTTTAAGGTACTCGTCCCAGGTGAAGAACCGAATAAGTCTGTCGTTGAGAAGCGATACGTCGCTGTCGTCGGCGATATTCGTTGCGGTTATTTTTGCCTGAGTGGCGATATTTTTGTATTCCATATCGGGACCGATTTTCGGTTGATAGGAATAAGTAGGTCCGTTGCAGTGCATGATGGTTTCGCCCTGCGCGTTCTTCGTCCAGACGACTTCGTCGACGCAACTGCCGCGCTGATCTCCGCCGGTAGCGCGTTTATAGTGCGCGTGGTAGACAATATAGAGGCTGTCGTTGAACGTCACGAAACTGTGGTGACCGGGACCGGAAACATGATCCCAGTCATAGTCGGTAGCAACTACCGTACCGCCTTCCGCGCGGGAAAGTTTGCGGAAAGGTCCGAGCGGGCTGTCGCCGATCGCCTGAACTACAGAGTACGAACGCGTATTGTATGCGTTTACGGAAAGCGTGAGATAATATTTCTTCGCGTCCTTATTATAGTAAACGTACGGGCCCTCGTTAATCCACATGCCTTCGATAAGATCGGAGGACTTGTTCTCTTTCGACATGTCATCGGTCGTATAATAACCGAGACGAGTAAGACGGGTTGCGGTTTCCCACTGCGGATCATCCGTCCACTTCTTGCCCATTTTCATTGCGAAAATAAAGCCGGCGCTTCCGCCGTTGGGATCGCGGACCATGTACAGATATTTATCGCCGGTAACGGGATCGACATAAGGATGAACGTCGATCATGGGCGCACAAATTTCGTCGACCGTCATCTGCCCGGGATTCTGTTCCGGAGTGTCGGGGCCTTTGTACTGTTCGCTGCGGTGATCGTGCAACCAGTAGTATACGTCCTCGGTCGCGAGGAACGGAGTATCGATCGTGATCTCCCTGTTGTTCTCGTTGTAGCCTTCTTCGCCTTTAACGTTGGTGTATTGCGTGAAAGGTCCTCTCGGGCTGTCGGAAACGGCAACGCCGATACCGAAGTCGCGCGAGGTGAACAATTTTTTAACGTCGACGGTTCTTGCGTTGAGCAAGCATTTCTTCGCGTCGTCGAAACGCTGGGTTTCACTGTCGACGGACTTGTTGAGGTTGTTGATAATCTGTTTCGCTTCGTCGATCTGCGCCTGCGTGTAAGTTCTGCCGTTGGACGCCTCTACGCCTGCCGTTACGCCTTCATAGAACGCATACGCTTCGTCGATCGCCGCATACAGCGCGTTGATCTTGTCTGCAGTGCTGCCACTCGTTGCCGCGATCTCGTTGACTTCCGCCTGAACGCCGCGATAATACTTCTTTTCGGCGTTGTTGATAAACGTGTAACCGTCGTTTTCGGCGCGGTCGCCGAGCGCGTTGTAATAGTCGGTCGCCGAATAGAACAGGTAATATTTATCGGTTTCGGCGTCGTAAATACACTCGGGCGCCCAGCAGGAAATGTGGCTCCAACTTTCGGCTTTTGGGTCGAAAACGGGACCTACATATTCCCAACTTTTAAGGTCGCGACTCTTGTACGCCGAATAGCCGTGGCAGCCGAAATCGCTGTCCGACGTCGGATACATGTAAAACCAACCGTAATCGGGATCGTCCTTGTCCGTTATATAAATAGCGGTAGGATCGGCGCACGCCGCTTCCATATCGTTTTCATAGAACAGGTTTTCGTCATAGCCTTTTGCCGCATCCATCTCGTCATAGTAACTCAGTTCATACATCGTATAACCGTTACCGCAACCGACGAACAACGAAAAACAAAGACATAGGGCAAGAATCGCACATAACGCTTTTTTTCTCATCTGCTACTCCTCCATGAATATAACTTCTATATCGCAAACACGGAATTAGTTTGTATTCCCGCGCGTTTGATACTAATTATAGGATACACAATTATAAAGAAAAAATCAACTCAAAATTATATATTACAGTTCCATAAATGTACTGTTTTTCTATTTTTATAATGTATTTTATATCGTATTTATGTTTTTTGCAATATTTACCTGCGTGGCGTAACGCCGTAACGACGCTTGTATGCACGATAAAAAGTCGCCGCGCTGTTGAAGCCGCAGTCGGACGCTATTTCGAGCACAGATATACCGCTGAACTTCTCGTCATGGATCATTCGGTGCGCTTTTTGTATTCTTATATCGTTTACGAAACAGCGCAAATCCGTGCCGACGTATTTGCTGAACATGTGCGACACGGAAAGCGGCGCATAGTTGAATGCGTCGGCTATATTTTTAAGCGTGATTTCTTTTTCGGAATTGTCGTAGATAAATTTGATTATATTTGCCAGTTTAACGTTAGTCGCCCAGCTTTGCGGACGAATTCCGCCGCCGCGTACGATTTTCCCAAGTACAATGTCGGCGTAACCTTTTTGTTCAAGAAACCCGAACTCGTTCTGTCTTTTCTCAATATCTATAATAATGTCAATAATTTCGCGGGAAAGTTTTTCGTCGTGAAACCGTGTCGTAAACTCATAGTTGCGGTACTTTGCCACAAAATCGCCGACACACTCGTTGCCCAAAAGCAGACACGCGACTTCCGCTTCTCCTTCGGTTTTATACGAGTGAAGTTCGAAACTGTTTATAAGAAGAATTTGTCCGTCGGAAACGTCGAAGCGATTGTTGTTGACCGTCGCATGAACTAAACCCTTGACTACGGCAAAAACTTCCATGCAGGCGTGAAACTGCGGACTGAGACCGTCGGAAACGTAATGTACGGCAAAAAAACGCCCGTCGACGTCGCGATTTGCTTCGTATAAATATTCCTGTTCGAATACTGCCGGTTCGTTCTTCGTCATCATATTTCCTTTCGCCGAAGCGGATTATGTTTCACGGATAAAGTTCTTATGCTAATAATAGCATATAAAACACGGTTTGTCAATAACGAATTTTTACTTTTAAGACATAAAAAAACCGCCTTTTGAAAGACGGTTCCGATAATCGATTCAATCAGAAAACAATCAGGTAAACGAGTGCGAATACCGCAAGCGCGAAAATTACGCTCATAATCACGGTATTGACGATTGCACGCTTATATTCCGGTGCGCGGTGATTGATTTTGGAAGTCAACACGAGTACGGCACGAACGATCGCCAAACCCGATGCTACGATATAAATACCAAGTCCCACGCCGAGCACGATGAGCGAAGCCGAAAGCGACGCGGCGGAAATACTGAGTCCTACAATAAGCATAATCGCGCCTGCGATCATGAGAATGTCGCAAATCTGTCTTAACCCGAAATCGGCGAAATATCTTGCGAAAACGTTTTGTTTCTTTGCGTTAGCCATTTTTGAAAAACCTCTCTTCTGCTTAGATAAGCGCAATGCCCAGAATATAACTTAATCCGACGAGGATCGCGCATACGAGCCAAAGAATAAACATATTTTTCCCTTTGCCTCTCGCAGCGTAATATGACGAAATAAGCGTGATGCCGATTGCGATCGCAAATGCGACTTTTTGTAAGATGCCGGTAGCGCGGGTACTGATATTCGCGCCGGTGTACTTGTTGATCATACACAGCACGGCGTTGATGACCATTACCGTGGCGAGAAAAATCACTGCCCAGAACGCGAGGTTATTGAGTAAACTTCCGCGCGAACCGGGATTGCGCTTTTTGTTATTGTTGTTTCCGGATCCGTTGGAACTCTTGTTAGCCATAATTTTTATCTCCGTTTCGCTCGGTATTTATTCCGATCGGGACATAAAACGCCCCACATTTCGGTCTTACCGAATTATTTTACAACATTTATACGCGTGTGTCAAGAATAATCGACGATTTAGTTGCGATTTGCGACAATTGCGGGATCAAAAGGCGGTAAACCGTCCTTGACTGCAAGCACGTTATAGACTTTTTCAAAATACCCGGGAAGCGGCGCGATAAAAGTCATGGTTTCATCCGTCACCGGGTGCGTAAGCGTAAGCCTGTATGAGTGCAAAAGCTGACCGCCAAGATCGAACTTTTGTTTTTTGAACCCATAAGATTTGTCACCTACCACCGGATGTCCGATATATTTTGCGTGCACGCGGATCTGATGGGTGCGCCCTGTGTGGATGCGGAACAAAACGAACGAATTTTCTTTAAATCGCGTAATCACCTTGTAATCGGTCACGGCTTCTCTTCCGTCGTCTGTCACAGCCATGAGCTTGCGATCTTTGTGATTTCTGCCGATTTTGGTGATTATCGTTCCGCTGTCTTTTGCCGGCGTACCTTCGAGTATCGCGACGTACTCCTTCTTTACCGTGCGGTTTGCTATCTGTCCGGACAGCGCAAGGTGCGCCGCGTCGGTTTTTGCCACTACCATGACGCCGGAAGTATCCTTATCGAGCCGATGAACTATACCGGGGCGAATTTCACCGTTTATCCCCGATAAATTATCCAGCCGATACATCAACGCATTAACAAGCGTATCGGTATAATTCCCGCCCGCCGGGTGAACGGTCAGTCCTTGCGGCTTATTTATCACCGCGATACTGTCATCCTCGTAGAGAATTTCGACAGGTATGTCTTTCTTTTCTATTTTTGTGACGAGTTCCGGCTCGTCAAGCGTAATTTCATCGGCGGGTTTTACAATCTGACCGCTCTTTTTCACCGATTCTCCGTTGACAAGCACCGTATTCTTTTCGACGAGTTGTTTTATATACGAGCGCGTATACCCGGTAAGTTCCGCTAAAATTACGTCAAGACGCCCTGTCGATTGGGTGTTAAACGTTCTTTTCATCTTTGTCGTTTTCGGGCGCTCGTTCGGAAATTTTTTGCTCGGTTCCGGGATTGTGTTCGACCGCGTCGTTTGCGTCGTTTTTCAACGTTGCCTCGGTTTTCGAACTGTTTCCGGTCGGCTCGGCATCGTCGTCAAGCGCCGAGTACTCGGGGGCTTTTTCGTCTTTCTTTTCGTCCTTTTTCGGCTCTTTATATATAAAGATATAGTAAACTGCGAACATCGCCACGCCTACGCACAAAGCCGCGTCGGCGATATTGAAGATCGCAAACGACGTCGAACCGAAAATCGTAAGCCCGAAATACTCGAACTGAATAAAGTCGCGGACGTAACCGAACGTGATTCTGTCGACAAGATTTCCGATCGCTCCTCCTATAATGAGTGCGAACGATACTCTGCAAAGCATGCTTTTGCCGCGATTACGATACATAAAATAACCGAAAAACACGACCGCAACGATCGAAATCACGATAAATACGATCATTACGCCCTGTTGACCGAGAAGTTTATCCAGCCCGAAACTGGAACCGAAAGCCGCCGCATCGTTATGAATATAAGTTATGTTCAGAAACTTCGGAATAAGCGTAATGCTTTGCCCGAGATACATATTCCCGTCGATGAGTGCTTTCGATACGAGGTCGACTATAACAGACGCCGCGAGAACGATAAGTTCTACTCTTGCTTCCTTGATATATTCCCACGCGGCATACAGGAATTTTATGATTTTATTGTTTTCTTGCATTTCCTTTCATCTCGTAAGAATTAGTTATGCCGACGCCCTCCGGCGACAGCAAAAATATATTGCCGGCAACGCGATGCACACTTCCGTTAAGTGCGTAAACCGCGCCGCTCACAAAGTCAAGCACGCGTTGCGAAATCTCGTCATCGACATTGTCAAGATTGATTATCGCCGATTCTTTGGTCTTCAAAAAGTCGATAAGTGTTTGTACGTCATCGGCGGTTTTCGGTTCGTAAACCATAAAATTTTGATATTTTCCACTCTCAGACGCTATATTTTTTGTTTCACCACCGTCGGCAGAAAAAGTAGCAAGGCGATTCCTCTCGCTTGCATAACCTCTCTCTGCGGTTTCGGCACCGGCAGACAAACTTTCTCTTTGAAAGTCGCGAAGTTTTGCCGTATAGCCGCCGCTGAGATCGTGAGTATCCTCGTAGAAATCGTAATCGTCGCCGGAGCGTCCCGAATCGGCCGACAGTTCGTCGCCGCTCGATTTACGTCTGAAATAATCGCTGAATTTACCCATTGTTTCGTATCTCCGTATAATTTCTTTTGCCGAATATCGCGCTTCCGGGGCGAATCATATTCGCACCGAAACGTATCGCCTTCTCGTAGTCGCCGCTCATTCCCGCGGATATGATATCCGCGCCGTGCTTTTCGTTCGCGTATTGTCCGAACTCCGCGAGTTTAATATACAATTCGTCAGTCGCATCTGACGGTAACACACTCATGACGCCTTTTAATTCTACGTTTTTTTTCGCCGCAACGTAATCGATAAGTTTTCTTGCCTCGTCCGGGTTTACGCCGCTTTTGCTTTCTTCTCCGCCGACGTTTATTTCGACGAGAACCCCGGCTATCAAATCGTGTTTTGCAGCCTGACGATCGATCTCGTCGGCAAGCGATTCCCGATCAACCGAGTGAATAAGTCTGACCTTGTCGATGATATACTTGACCTTATTCGTTTGGAGCGCGCCTATGAAATGCCAGTCGACTCCGTGCACTTTATCGTACTTGTCAAGAAACTCTTGTACGCGGTTTTCGCCGGCAATTCTGATACCGCACGCAGGAAGTTCGTTTATCCGCTCCGGAGAAACCGTTTTTGTTGCGGCAACGACGGTAATATTTTGCGTTATGCCGAACTCGCGTTTAACGTTTTCGATGCGTTCAAACAGTTTATTTATTTCGTCGCGCATAAACTTCCTCCGCTTTAAGATTCGGGTGCACGCACTTATAGTAATTATACTACATGACGACGTAATTTGCAAGAAAATTTCAATGCGATTACAAATAACTCTTTGAACGAAATTTAAATACGCGTATTTTATATCGGAAGGACACGAAAAAAGCCGA
>CAKQVV010000052.1 GCA_934277845.1 uncultured Clostridia bacterium | reverse complement strand
GATTATTTCAGCCACAGCCATAGCAGCACGGCGGTGAGAGCAAAACATGCGATCGCTATGCCGAGACGCGGCAGGTAATACAACATAGCCGCCCGGCGCATTGCGCGGCGTTCTTTACGCGTGGTGCGGAAACCGTCGTCCATGCCCGTTTTGCCGGTGCGCGACGGAACGTTCTCCATGCTGTAAATCGTTCTTCCGTCGTCGACGTACTTCGGTTTTTGCTTCTTTTTCTTTTCCGGTTTATCCGACACGATCAGTCACCGTTTTTATGCTCGGTTTCAGACCGATTATCCGCATTTTCCGATTTTGTTTCTTCAGCGGGTTTGTCCGATTTCTTCTTAAGCAAGGTTTTGGTCTTGTCCCATGCCTTGATAAACGGATTTTTCGCGCGTTTCTCGGCTTTGAGTTTCGCCTCTTCCTCCGCTTTTTCCGCCGCTTCTTTCTGTAAGCGCGCGTACTCTGCATCGTAATCGGCTAAATGCGCCATGATTTCCTTGTCGTACAGGTGGCAAGCGACGAAGTGTCCGTTGCCGACCTCGTGGTAAGCGGGCTCGACCATGCGGCAGACGTTCATACACTCGGCGCAACGGGTGTGGAACTTGCAGCCCTTTGGCGGATTCGCGGGTGACGGAATATCTCCGGCGAGGATAATGCGGTTCATCTTTACGTCCGGATCGGGCACGGGCACCGCGGAAAACAAAGCCTTGGTGTACGGGTGCATCGGGTTGTCGAAAATCTCGTCGGTGTCGCCCAGTTCCATCATATTGCCGAGGTACATGACAAGAATCTGATCGGTAATGTACTTGACGACGGACAAATCGTGGGAAATAAAGACGTAGGTAAGTCCCATCGTTTGTTGGAGTTCTTTCAAAAGGTTGATTATCTGCGCCTGAATGGACACGTCGAGCGCGGAAACCGGTTCGTCGCAGATGACGAGTTTAGGCTTGACCGCGAGCGCGCGGGCGATACAGATACGCTGACGCTGACCGCCGGAGAACTCGTGCGGATAACGATCGTAATACTGCGGTTGCAGTCCGCACTTCTTCATGGTGTCGAGGACGTAATCGTGCACCTGCTCTTTCGGCACGATATTATGCACTTTAACCGCTTCGGAAATAATATTGCCGACGGTCATTCTGGGCGGAAGCGACGAGTACGGATCCTGAAAAATCAACTGAATATCGGTGCGGTATTTGCGCATTTCGCCGCGTTTGAGATCGGTGATGTCGTCGCCCTCGAAAAACACTTTGCCGCCGTTGGGTTCGTAAAGTTTGAGAATCGTTCTTCCCAAAGTGGTCTTGCCGCAACCGGACTCGCCGACTACGCCGATGGTTGTGCCGGGCTTAACCGAGAAACTGACGTTGTCCACCGCCTTGAGATAAACGGTAGGCTTGCCGAAAAGCGACTTTTTGATAGGAAAGTATTTTTTAAGTCCGTGTACTTCGAGAATATACTCGGGATCGGGCTGCAAAGTTTCGCCGGCGCACTTAGGTTTTGCGTCGCAGGCGGCGCACCCTTCGTCGGAGCGAGTTTCGCAAGTTTCGCAAACGGTATCGACTACGGTTTCGCAAACGTCGCAATTCTCTTCCGAGCGTACTTCGCAACTCGCACAAACGGTTTCGGTGACGGTCACGTTCATGTCGCAAGCGGCACAGTTCTCGTCGGACTTCACATCGCAAGCGGCGCACGCGGCTTTATTCTTTTTATTTTTGTTATCAGTCATCGTTGCGCTCCTCGTACAGATAGCACGAAACATAATGTTCGTCGTTGTACTTTATTTCGTGAGGATACTCGCCGTTGCACTTTGCCGTGCATCTCGAACATCTGTTCTTGAAGTAGCAGGTGTCCGGGAGGTTGATCGGGTTCGGGACCTGACCGGGGATCGAGTACAGCGGTTCGTTGGAGTTCGAGGTGATGAGCGGTTTGCTCTTTTGCAGTCCGATCGTGTACGGGTGAAGCGGATTGTGGAAAATCTCGCTTGCCGTGCCGCGTTCGATGACCTTGCCCGCGTACATGACGACGACTTCGTCTGCCATTTCGGCAATGACGCCGAGGTCGTGGGTAATGAGCATGATCGAGCAGCCCTGATTGCGTTGCAAGTCTTTCAAAAGTTCGAGAATCTGCGCCTGAATCGTTACGTCGAGCGCGGTGGTCGGCTCGTCGGCGATAATGAGTTTCGGGTTGCCGGCAAGCGCCATTGCGATCATGACGCGCTGACGCATACCGCCGGAAAGTTCGTGCGGATAAGAAGAGTAAACGCGTTCGGGCATGGAAATGCCGACTTTATTGAGCATTTCGATACTGTACGCCTTGACTTCTTCCTTTGATTTTTCGGGCGTGTGAAGGAACGATACTTCGTCGAGTTGGAAACCTATCGTGAACACGGGGTTAAGACTGGTCATAGGTTCCTGGAAGATCATGGTGATGTCCTTGCCGCGGATCTTGTGCATGACTTCGGTGGGCATTTTCGCGATGTCGTAACCGAGTTTTTTGCCGCTTTCCGAATAGCCGAGCGCGTCGGAATTGAAACGGATCTTACCGCCGGTAACCTGACCTTGCGGGGCTTGGACCAGTTGCATTATCGACAGCGAAGTTACGCTCTTGCCGCAGCCGGACTCGCCGACTACGCCCAAAATCTTGTTTTTAGGTATGGAAAAAGAAACGCCGTCGACGGACTTTACGGTGCCGCGGTCGGTAAAGAAACTCGTGTGAAGATCGTCGAGTTCGATGATATTGTTTTCGTCGTTCATCTCGAGCGTGTATTCGCTCTCGTCGAGTTTGCGCCGCTTCATCGCCTCATAGTACTTCATCTGCTTGATGTTGTACCTGATGATTTCGCGACTTTCCTTGATGGTAAGGTAATCCGACTTCTTTTTTTCCTTTTTTATCATTGCGAAAATCCTTATCTTGCGCACGCTACCCTATTTGCGGAAACGCACGCGTAAGCGTTGTCCGTTCCCGCGGCTGCGTCCCGGGGAACACCCGAAACCGCACGCGGAATTTATATCGTTTACTTTCTTGCCTTGGGATCCATTGCGTCGCGCAGTCCGTCGCCGACGAAGTTGAAACCCAGCACCGCGATGACGATCATGATACCTGCCGGCAACCACATGTTCATGTGATAACTAAGGATTATCGGATCGTTTGCGGTCGCGATCATCGTGCCCCAGGCGGCTTTCGGGATCTGAACGCCCAAGCCAAGATAACTGAGCGTGGACTCGTAAAGTATTACGCTGCCTAAGCCCAAGGTCATAGAAACTATAAGTTGCGGCATGACGTTCGGAAGTAAATGCAGGAATATCCGCCGCCAGGTCGGAATACCCATTACTTCGGTTGCCGTCATGTATTCCTGTTCGCGAAGCGATAAAATCTGTCCGCGGACGAGCCTTGCCACGCCGCTCCAACTGAATATCGTGATTATCGCCATCAACAGGTAAATACGCTTGTCCGCTGGAATATTCCACGAGTCGATGACCGCCGACGCGATAAGCAGTATCGGCAAAGTCGGAATACAGTTGAATATATCGACTATACGCATGATGAGTTGGTCAACCCACCCGCCGAAGTAGCCCGATATGCCGCCGAGTATGACGCCGACGAGCGTTTCGAGTATGACAACTATAAAGCCGATAGTAAGCGAAATTCTGCCGCCGTACATAAGACGCGAGAACACGTCCATGCCCTTGTCGTCGGTGCCGAGAATGTGTGCCGCCGACGGATTAGCGAGCGAGTTTATCGAGCCGACGAAGGTAACTACTTCGGTGACTTCGACCTTTTCGCCCGTTTCGGTCACGATCGTATAGGTCTGCGGGATCTCGGAAATAGTTTCCGAATAGTCCACCTTTTCCTCTCCCCAGTTGCGATAAATCACAGGTCCCAGGAACGAGAAAAGGAACAAAAATACTATCATGACGAGTCCGACGATGGACAGTTTCGAGCGGAAGAAACGGCGCATGACGAGCCTCAGCGGACTCATCTCCTTGTAGGTTTCCGCGCTTGCCGCGTCGGCTTGTTCTTCTCGGAGTGCCTCTTCTCCCATATCGCCCATGAGGTTTTCGTCGGTCACGGAAGACGATTGAACCTTATCGTCGATATTTTCGGTTATCGATTCCAAATTTTTCTCTTCCATACCGTTAATCTCCAAGTTTGACTCTGGGGTCGACGATCGAATACATAATATCGGAGAACAGCGTGCCGATGACGGTCAATACCGCCAGAAACATGTTGTAACCCATGACGAACGGAACGTCGCCTTCGCGGAGTGCCTGATAAGCAAGTCTGCCGATACCGTCGATACCGAACACCTGCTCGGTGATCATCATGCCGCCGAACAACGACGGAAGGATACCCGCAAGCAACGTTGCGAGCGGAATAAGCGTGTTGCGGAACGCGTGTTTGTAGATGACCGTTTTTTCGGAAAGACCTTTCGCTCTCGCCGTCCTTATGTAGTCGGAGGACAGAACTTCGAGCGTGTTGGTTCTGGTGTAGCGCATAAGTCCGCCGATCGAGAGAAGCACGTTGACCAGAATAGGCAGGAACATGTGATGCAGTATGTCGCCGAACTTGACGAAGAATCCGGCGAACGTAGCGGGATAGTCTTTGTTCGCGTAAATCAAGCCGTTTGCGGGGAAAAGTCCCAGATCGACCGAGAAGAACTTGATTGCGATTGCGGCGAAAAAGTAGGTCGGGAGCGAAATGCCGATCATCGTGAACACCGTGACGAGATAGTCGCGCACGGAGTACTGATGAGTCGCGCTGGAAATACCCAGCGGAATTGCGATAAGGAACTGTAAAATCGTTGCCACCAAAGCGATTGCAAACGAAATCCACATGTTTTCGCCGATGACCTTTGCGACCGGTTTTTCGTACTTGAACGAAGTGCCGAGGTCGCCTTTTAAGAGGTTGCCGATCCAGGTGAAATAGCCCGAGAGTATCGCGCCGAACTTTTGCCAGCCGCTGGCGACCTTGTACACGCTGCCGGTTGAATAGACGTTGCTGCCCGAAGAAACGGTGATGTTTATTGCGCCGTTCTCGCCGCGAGAAGCCGTGTAACTGCCCGAGAAAAGTTGCTTGCCGTCCTTGTCGGCGAGTTGCGCAGATCTGACGCCGCCGGTAAGTTTCAGCGTCCAGTTTTTATACGAATAATCGCCCGCGACGAGTTCGTCGAAGGCAGTGTCGCTGATGAGCGCGGTTTCGTAGTCGGCGGTTTTCACTTTTTTGGTAAACTTACCCTTTACACCGTCTTCCCCGGTATCGAGTTCGACGGTAAGGTACGCTTCGGGCATGGAAAGACCGTACAACTCCTTGAACCGGTCGATGTCGGATTGCTGAATCGCGCCGCTCTGAAGTTGAGATGCGTACTTGATTTCGATGTAGTCGTTCGGCATCATACGCACCAGCGAATAAATGATAACCGATACACCCAAAAGAATTATGACGGAAATGCCCAGTCTTTTGAGAATGTATTTTAGCATATTGTACCCTCATACGGCATCGCGACGCCCGACAATACCATAAAGAAAGTCGGGCGTGCGCGAGAAATCCGTTATTTTGTTCGTCACGCGAGGTTGATTCCGCGTTTTCGTCACATCAAAGAAATGTTTGCGATACGGCTGGTAAGCCCCTTGTACGGCGAAAGCTCGCTGTCGGGCGTAAACGTCGAAACGTCGATCTTGTTCTGGTTGTAAGCAAACAGGTCGCTTCTCTGGTAGGTCGGGAGTTCGACCGCGAGTTCCATTACCATATCGAGCGCGATCTTGTAGTCGCCTTTACGGTCTTTCTGGTTATTGGTTTCGCGCGCTCTGTCGATGATTTCGCTGAGTTCGGAAACGAGGTTCTTTTCGAAGTCGTACTTGCCGGTGGTATCGTTGAGGATCTGTTTGTAACCCCAGTTGAGGACGGAGGTTGCTTTGGAATCCATGTGGTAAACCTGATACATATCGGGATCGATGGTCGAGCCCCACGCAGCCGCCCAGACGGTAAGCGCGCCGCTGGAGAGTTTGCTGAGCGCGTTTGCGTCCTTGCTGACGGTAACGTCAAAGCCGTAACCGTTGAGCGTGGTGCGCGCCTGATTGAGCGCCGCGAACGCCGGGTGATCGTCGCTGTCGCCCGCGATCGTAAAGGTGTATTTCAGTTTTTCGGTCTTGCCGCCGTTGGACTTTTCGTAAACGCCGTCGCTGCCGAGCGTGTAACCGCCCGCCTCGATAAGCGAAACGATGAATTCGCGCTGTTGTGCGTCGCTGAGCGTCTGTCCCGCGGACAGTCCGTGCGACTGCACGAACTCTTTATAAGCGGGATCGACTACGTCGAGTTTAGCGGGTACCGCGCCCTTGATGTACGGATAATACGGAGTGCAGTTCTCCGGATATGCCCAGTTCGCTTTACTCATCGAGCGGTAGATGGGATCCGCTGTGGTCTTGTAGTACTCGACGCAAAGTTGAGTATTGATGCAGTACATGATCGCGCGGCGGACGTAAACCGACGGAACCTTGCCGGCGTTGATGCCGATATAGCCGTAACCGGAAGTCTTGACCGTCTTGTTGCCCACGCCCTTGTCGCCGAGTTCCTTGATGGTTTCCGGCTTCGCGTTGGGCTCGGCGAAGTCGATTTCGTCGTTATAGAGCGAGTCGAGCATACGAGCAGCGGAAACGACCTGATATCTTATTTTCTTGATTTTGGCTACGCCGTTCGTGCCGTTGCCCATATTGTAGTACGGGTTGCGCTCGAAGTAGATAACGCCGTTGTTGTAGAAGTCGCCGAGACCTATGGTTTTGTTGTCGCCGTCGGCGATTCCGCCGTTTGCCGCGCTTGCGGCATAGGGACCTGCGCCCACGGGTACGCCGATCTTATCGGCAGCCTTTACTACGTTGTTCATGAAACTCTGCGAGCCGTACTCGACGCCGAAATTTTCCTTGTAGTCGAATGCGTTGATATGAGCGGCATCGGAATAATAGTACATCGGAGAAACGGTAATCGAGAAGTTCCAGATAGCCTTGGGATCGACGCCGTTGATGGTGATGGAGAGAACTTCGTTGCCGTTGGTGACCTGGTTTTTATTCGCGTCTGCATAGGTCGGTACGTCATAAGTCACGGTCTTTCCGGACTTGTCGGTGAAGGTCACCGCCGAATCCATATTCGCGAACCTGATGCCGGAAATGTTCTTGAATTCGCGAGCGGTGGACTCGTTTGCAAAGTACTTCTCCATTTCGTCGTTGGCGATGTAGTCGGCAAGTTTCGAGGGAGTCGAAGCCCAGTAGTAAATTACTTCGGGAAGTTTGCCGGGCATATTGCTGTCGCGCACGACCTCGATAGCCTGCTCTTTGGTCATTTTTTTGACCTGCTCTGCCGAACCGGTAGCATAGGTCAGTTTACCCTCTTTTCTGCTCCAGGTGATAAGCCCCTCGTTGTAAAGGAACATTTCCACGTCGGTAGTAAAGAGGTTTTCAAATTCTTCACGGTTGCCGTTATCGTCGACCTTGTAGAACTTCTGCTCCTGATAAGCGTCGAGCGAGTTCGTCCAGTCGGATTCGAGTTCTTCGTCAAAGAATTCCGCCGCTTTATCGAAGTCGGCAAGTATATTTGCGTAAGCGGTCGAACTGCTGTTCTGCTCCTTGTACTCTGCGAGGAGTTCGCGGAAACGGGCGTTGTCAATATTGTTTACGTCGTCCGGGGTATTTTTATTCGCTTTTGCAATCGCGTTATAAGCCTGGTTGAGCGCGCTGATACGGTTGCGGGCGGACTGAGCGAAACGCTCGCTGAATCCCTTCTGCTCGTTCTCGTCGCTCGACTGCGTGCGGTACTCTTTCAGCCCCACGATGTCGGTCGAGTAAATGGTGCTGGATCCGGAATACACGGGATCGAGGTAAACGTAGTAGTTAAAGAGAACGTCCTTGATGGTGAGAAACGAACCGTTGGGATAACGGACGTTGTTCTTCATTGCGAAATAGTAGGTCGTGGTATCGGACGCTTTGTCGTAAACTATACCGAGATTTTCGGTGACTACGTCCTCGTCGGGACCGTAGGTATAATTGCCTTCCTTGTCGTTGCCGATCATGCCGATCTGGGTGAGTCCCACGACGTTGCTGTCGGCACCCGAAGTCGAGAAGAACGGGTTGAAAACCTTATCGACTTCCTGCGAGGAAAAAACGAGCGGAGTGTTTTCGTTGTCGTACTTGTTCTTGCCGCCTTTGCAGCCGACGAGCATCAGACTGCCTGCCACCATGACGAGAGCGAGTATCAACGTAATCGCGCATTTTCCGAGTGATTTTTTGATTCTCATACTTGGTTATATCTCCTTCTGAAAATTGAAAACTGATTTATCAAACCGCACCTTCGGTCTTGTCGCAAACGTTTATCGTGCAGTTCGTTACCGTTACGCCGTCTTTTGCGACGTAGTAAACGCTTTTCCCGTCGTTGATAAAACCTTCTTCCGCGAGATCGTGTTCGTAGTAAAGATCGAGTACGAATTCGGTAACGTTGATTACCGCGTTGTCAAAGGTGACGTTGTTTGCACGTATGCACAGCGGCGCGAAGAATATCTTTTCGATTTTACTGTTGCTTGCTCTCACGGCGAACTTGACGTTGTCGAACGTGACGCCGGTCACTTCTCCGCCGTCAATATCGCCGAACAGGCTGACTTCGCCGTAAGTAATGTCGCTGCCGTCGGGCGCATTTTCGGATACAGGCTGCATTGTAAATTTGACGGTGAAGTTCGACATCTTAAAGCCGTTGCCCCTCACGCCGTTATACGCGGTGAGAAGATCAATCGTTCCGTTCTCTTTAAGGTTGCCTTCATCATCATACTTACCGAAGTCGATGTCGTTCATAAGGTAAAGAACTTTATTCTTTTCTTTGTCCGCGCTGGCGTTGGAAGTAATATCGGTGGCTTTTCTCACGACGCGGAAGTTGCCTGCGACGTAATCTACGACTATATCGAGCGAAACGTTCTCTTTACTCTCCTCGAACGCAAAGTCGTCGGAAAGTTCTTCACCCTTGCCGTCCGCCGCTTCGGCGTCGTACTTGTAATATCTGCCGAGCGAGGTATAACCTTCCCTGCCGTTTTCGAGTTTTTCGATGTCGTATTTCGCCCTGCTGAACGTAGAACCCGCTTCGCCGGCATCCACGGTGCCGACTTTCACGAAGTTTTTGTCGGCGTCGATATAACCCACGTTGTACTCGTAAGTTATATTAGCCGCCCAGCGGGCGTAAAGACGGACGAGGTTTTCGTCGCCGGTCTTGCCGTCATAGGAAACCTTGCCCTGTTCGTCGACCTTGATTTTGTTTGTGCCGAAATCCCATTTACCGTCGTAGGATACCACGCCGTCGGTTTCGGTTTTAGACGTGTACCAGCCCTCGATGTGATAGCCGGAGCGTTCGATCCTGACCGTGGTTACGTCCTCGACGGACTTTATTGAGTATTCTCCGCCGCGCGCAAAGCCGTAGTAAAACTCGACCGCACGGGTACTGTTCTTGTAGGTGCCGCCCTCGAGTTCGTATACCACTCTGACATTATTTTTGTATTCGGCGGACGATCCGGCGCAACCTAAGACGGAAACCGCCGCAAACAACGATAAAAGAATTATGCCGAATAACTTGAATTTTTTCATTTACGGAATCACTTCCCTTGCGTTTACGTTTTGTTTTTTAATCGGATTTTTTGTATATTATTCAGTCGTATGTATAGCAACTCATAGTAAAATACACTAACACATTATAGCACCTTGCACTTTTCAAGTCAAATAATTTTTGCGCAAAATGCCTATTAAACGTGATTTATTATGCGAAAGTTTGGTGAAAATCACAACGCGATTTTATGCAATATTTTGCATAAGTTTGCGTATAAACTTCGCTGCGACATACAAAAAATCAGTAAAAAAACCGACGTTTCACTTTATTGCACTGATTTACTATGCCGAATTTTACAAAAATCGCGAAAAAACGCGAAAAACGGCGCAAACCCGGGATTTTAACCCAAGGGCTTGCGCCGCGTGCATAAACCGCGTATATTCCAGATAAACCGCTGCCGCGGCGGTCAGATTACGCCGTGATGCGTTTGAAGAGTTTTTTGACGTAGGAACGCTCTTTCATGGTGACTTTGCCGTCGATGGAAACGGCGCACAAGCACAGCGTGATCGCGTCGGATTTGAGATCCTCGTCACCTCGCGATAGAATCATCCCGAGTTCTTCGGTACACTCTCTGATCAGTTTTTTGCCGTCGCCTTTCTTGAAACAGTCTTTGACCGACTCGAAGTCGAAGTCGCTGCCGAAGATCTGGACGAGCGACGGGTACACGAGCAGGTACTCGACCTCGTTGATTTCGCCGTCGCACGCGACCGCTCCCAGCAGAAAGGTAGCCAGCACGTTGGCAATGTCGAGGTTTTCGTTGTTAAGGCGATTGAGCCCCGCCACTACTCCGAGCGATTTGTCGGCAAGCACAGCCGCACGCTCGACGGCGCTCATTTTTTCAAAACGATTGCAAAGTTTAATAAAATCGAACATAATTATTTTCTCCTGTAAGTTTACTTTTGGCTTCTCCGTGAATATTATACCGCAAAAAAGAAAAAAGGTCAAGGCTTGACAAACTTGCGGAAAAATGTTATAATTGAAATAACGA
>CAKQVV010000051.1 GCA_934277845.1 uncultured Clostridia bacterium | reverse complement strand
ACAATAAGAAGCGCGTTCGTAAGTTCTCGTACTACGCCTGCCCAGTTATGATCGGCAACATACGGCGCAATGAATTTATCGATGAGTATGGATACGAAATACGTATTTACTATCGAAACAATTGAACTTATCGCAATACCGAGAAATACAAACAAGAACGCAAGTTTATACTTGCCGATATATGCCAGCAATCGCTTAATCGTACGTTTTGTGTTTTTGGGTTTAGAAAACTTTTGATTTTTCACCGGAGGCATAATTACTCCACTCCCTTCATCTGCGAAGCATAAACTTCACGATAGATTTCGTTCGATTCCATGAGTTCGTCGTGCGTACCTATTCCGTCGATTTTACCGTCATTCATGACGATGATTTTGTCGGCGTCGCTTACCGAACTGATGCGCTGCGCAATGATAATCGTCGTAATATGTTTGATATGCTTTCTGAACGACGCGCGTATTCTTGCATCGGTTGCAGTATCAACAGCACTGGTTGAATCGTCCAAAATAATGATTTTGGGATCTTTAAGCAATGCTCTTGCGATGCAAAGTCTTTGCTTTTGCCCGCCGGAAACGTTTACGCCGCCTTGTCCGAGATCGGTTTCGTACCCATTCGGAAACGACATGATAAAATCGTGCGCTTCCGCTGCTTTTGCCGCCTCAATCACCTGTTCCATAGTCGCGTTTTCGTTGCCCCATCTGAGGTTTTCAAGAATCGTGCCGCTGAACAACACATTCTTTTGCAGTACCATCGCCACGTCGTCGCGCAGGTTTTTGAGTTTATAGTCGCGCACGTCGTGTCCGCCGACAACCACACTTCCGCCGCAAACGTCGTAAAGTCTGGGAATAAGTTGTACAAGCGTACTCTTTGCCGAACCGGTGCCGCCGATAATTCCGACGGTTTCGCCGCTGTTTATCGAAAAATCGATCCCGTCGAATACTAGATTACCGCCGCCTTTCGCATAACCAAACTTTACATCGTTGAACTTGATGCTGCCGTCCGCCGGCTTAATTGCGGGATCGGCATTCGTGTCGTCTATATCGATTTTTTCGTCAAGTACTTCTACGATACGCGTCATCGACGCACGCGAAAGAACCACTTGAACCAGCGACATTGCGATCATCATCAGCGACATAAGAATTTGTATTATGTAAGTAATGAAACTGGTAATGTCCCCTTCGGTCATCGTGCCGTGTATCGCGAAATTCGCACCGAAGAAAAAGACTGCGATCATGCAGCCGTACATACAAAGTTGCATAATAGGCCCGTTGAGTATAATCAGTTTTTCGGCGTGGATCTGCGTTTTACGCACTTCTTCCGAGCAATCCATGAATTTCTTGTTTTCGTAATCCTCGCGAACAAACGATTTTACGGTATGGATCGCGATAAGATCTTCCTGCACGGTAGCGTGGAGATTATCGTATTTTTTCAGCATAACCTTGAAACGCGGGTGCGCCTTCGTCATAATGAAATACAACGAAACGGCAAGAACGGGAATCGCCACCGCAAATATTATCGACATTTGCGGATTGATCGTAACCGCCATTGCTGTCGCGAAAATCAGCATTGCGGGACCTCTGACGAGAATTCTGATAACCGTCATAAACGCCATTTGCGTATTTGTTACGTCGGTGGTAAGACGCGTCACGAGCGAAGCCGTAGAATACCTGTCGACATTGTAGAACGAAAAATCCTGAATCTTTTCAAACAGACTCTTTCTGATTCCCTTGGCAAACCCAGTACCCGCAACGGCGGCGAATTTACCCGATAGTGCACCTCCTATCATCGAAAGTACGGACATACCTATCATAAGTAAACCCATTTTCAAACAATAATCGGTATTTTGCGCCTGAATACCGTTGTCTATAATATTTTTCATTACTATCGGAAGCAACACTTCCATCGTCACTTCTATCAGCATCATTAAAGGCGCGAGCACAGCATACGCTTTGTACTTGCCCACGCACGGCAACAATCTCTTAAGCATAAAGTCCTCCGGTTTTACATTGATTATATATCACTTTTTCGATGATTTGTCAATCGATAAAATTACAAAGAAGCGATTTCGCTGGTTGCGGTTTTGAATCCGAACGTTTCGTCGGAGAGGACTTCATAATACTTCGGTACATTGCTTTGGTACGAATTTTCATAGTTGACAATGTAAATACGCTCACCGTAATTGCCGTCGTAAACGTACGTGCGGATTACGGCACATTCATTTATAATACCGGCAGGAACCTGCCCGGGCTTTATTCCGTAGCCCAGCATAAGTGTTTTTACCGTTCCTGAATCGTAGATATATCCTAATAATCTGTCGGAATATACCGGTTTTATTTCATCGTTTTCTGATTCGTCAATCGAAAACAACGCGGTAAATCCGCCTTTAGTAAGCGCGGCGATCCCTTCCGCCGCGTTTTCCACCGGGAAATAAACCGCTTTTATTTCATACTCGGAACTTAACGCGAGCACACCTTTTGCTACCGATTTATCGAGTTTATTAAGATACACGGCATCTATCGAGCGCGCTTTCAGATCGCGCAAAACTCCGACAGCCGACGTTCGTTCGTTGACGTCGCCGACAACAAACGTTTTCCCGTTCGTTCTCACGACGGTTGTTACACACTTGTACTCCGAAACCGCAACCACGTCGAAAGACGCGTCGGAAGGAATATTCGACACTCCTATACAAGTCGCCGCCAGCATCACGCAAACGCATACGACAAGCGGTTTGAATTTCGGCAACATGAAAAATTGACTGCATATAAAATATAAGGCGAACACTGCCATAAACCACGCAGCGGCATAAACTCTAATTTCGGCAAGCGGTAATTTGCAGGCAAACACCGCGATATCGTCCACGATAACAAGCGGAATACCGGCAACGAACAATATGGCTCCGGCTTGCGGCACAATCAGCGTCACCGCCAATGCAATCGTAATTGCGATAAACGCCACGGTAACTATCGGTATAACAATCAGATTCACAAGAACCGAATACGTCGGAAACGAACTGAAATACACGAGCGATACGGGTGTTATTCCGATTTGTGCGGATAACGAAACCGATAATGCCGACGAAAAAAATTTCGGCAGAAAACGTGAGAATACTCTTGTGAAACTTCTTGAAAACAACAGTATTCCGAATACAGCCGCAACGCTCATCTCAAAGCCCACGTCAAACAAACTTACCGGTTGAACAGCCAGGATTCCCGTGACGGCAAAACACAGTGCATTAAGAGGATCTCGTTGTTTACCGGTCAAGCCTGCAATCAAACCCAGAATACACATGATCGACGCACGAACGACCGAAAGCGCAAACGACGCCAAAAAGCAATAAAAAGTGAGCGCGGCAGTAATCGCGCCGAGTTTTACCACCCTGCCGGCGCGTAATTTTTCGAGTATAAACGACGCTATCGCAACGACAAAACCGACGTGCAATCCGGATACCGAAAGTATGTGTCCGATGCCGCTTATACTGTAATAGTCTGTTATCGAATCGTCAATCGAGCCTTTATCTCCGGTAAGCATACCGAACGCAACCTGACCGTAAGCCCCGAGGTTATCGTCCAGCAAGTCGCTCATCTTATTTCTTAGTTTATCGAAAAATCCGGGTTCGGCTCTGAGAAAAGATACTTCCGAAGCGTCAGCCGACGCGTAATATCTTATGCCGTTGCGTATCGCCGAACTTCGTCTCGGATTAAATTCAGCAAACGCGGCATCAGTCAAAACGCCTATTCTGTCTCCGCATTTCAGAAAACTAATAGTAGCGACGTCATCGTCGTTCACGGAAAGACATACTTTACCATTGATTTTCACTCCGTTTGCCGTAACGTCGTCAAGAAAATATCTTGCACCGTCATCAAGTAATGTTTTTGATTCTATCGTGCCGATAAAATAATACTCTTTATTCTCTTCTAATTCGTTCTTCCAGTTATATCGAGTTACCGAAGTCACAACAACGCAAGAAACCGTAACCGCAAACGCAATCGAAAACGTAATGCATGCGATCGGTTTACCGTTGATGCCGAGCAATACGGCGACAAGCAAAAGCAGCACCGCCACTGCAATACCCGTGACGGCGGCATACGGATCGGGCAATAATCCGACGCACAGTACTACTGCTATCGCGCATACCGCAGTTATTAAAAACGGTCTGAAATTTACCGGTTTCTTCATTTCGTCTTTAGTAAAAGTCCGGAAAACTTTTTAAGAAATCCGGACTGTTCTCCCGTAGAGAATTTTTACATATTATCTAAATTTTCGTAAAGCGGGAACGCGTCGCAAAGTTTTTTAACTTCCGCTTTCACGACCGGAACCGCTTCTTCTTTATTCTTGATTACCGAAGCGATCAGGTTGCCGATTATCGTCATTTGCTCTTCCTTAAATCCGCGAGTGGTTGCTGCCGGTGTACCGAGGCGTATTCCGCTGGTAATAAACGGGCTTTGCGGATCGTTCGGTATCGAGTTTTTGTTGACGGTAATATTACATTCGTCAAGAAGCCGCTCGATTTCTTTACCGGTCGTATTCTGATCGGCAAGTTTTACAAGCATAAGGTGATTGTCCGTGCCGCCGGAAACAAGGCTGATACCGTTTTTCATAAGTGAATCGGCAAGCGCGGCGGCGTTCTTTACGATCTGCTTCTGATATTCTTTGAAGTCGTCGCCGAGTGCTTCCTCAAAAGCCACCGCCTTACCCGCAATAACGTGCATAAGCGGTCCGCCCTGAGTGCCCGGGAAAACGGCTTTGTCTATTTGTTTAGCAAGTTCTGCTTTGCACATAATCATACCGCCTCTGGGGCCTCTCAACGTTTTATGCGTCGTAGTCGTAACGACGTCTGCATAAGGCACCGGCGACGGATGAAGTCCGGCAACCACAAGTCCCGCTATATGCGCGATGTCGACCATCATATACGCGCCCGCTTTATCTGCAATTTCGCGAATACGCTTGAAATCGATAATTCTCGGGTACGCGCTCGCTCCGGCAAGAATAAGTTTCGGTTTGTGCGCGAGCGCAAGTTCTTCGAGCTTGTCGTAATCTATAGTTTCGGTTACGTCGTCAACGCCGTAGGAAACGATGTTATATTCCTTACCGGAAATATTCACCGGACTGCCGTGCGAAAGATGTCCGCCGTGAGCAAGGCTCATACTGAGCACCGTATCACCTACATTAAGAAGCGCGAAGAAAGTTGCGAGGTTTGCGTTTGCGCCGCTATGAGGCTGAACGTTAGCATGTTCGCATCCGAACAGTTTTTTAGCACGTTCGATCGCAAGATTTTCCACCTCGTCGACGTACACGCATCCACCGTAATAGCGTTTTCCGGGATAGCCCTCGGCGTACTTGTTGGTAAGGTGCGAACCTACAGCAGCCATAACTGCGGGGCTGACGAAATTTTCGCTCGCGATAAGTTCGATATTGCTTTGTTGACGGGTAAGTTCGCGTTTCATTGAAGCCGCAACGGCAGGGTCAACGGACGCAACGAGTTTGAGGTCTATCATATATTATCTCCTTGTCGTGTATTCAAAATTTCGATAACGTGCGAAACATATTTTTTTGAGTAGTATAACTTGTCGAAAACAAACGCGATCAAAAATCCGACGGCAATACCGCAAAATGCGTAAAGTGCAAGCATGATTTCGCTTTGATCGAAACGTAATGCTACGACTATCGAGATTACCATCAGCACAAGCGGCAATATAAACAACATCAGCGTTGCGATCAGCGGCTTTTGCGGAGCGAGAACAACTAAAACTTCGTCGCCTGTATTTGCTCCGGCATCATTCTTCGCCGAAAGCGTAGTACTCTTCTTTGCCGCAAGCGCACATGCCTTACAGCCTGCACATTCCTGCGACCGTTCGATTTCGACGTAAGCGACAGAGTTTTTCAGACGCACGACTTTGCCGGAAAGTTTTTCGCAATCACTCATTGATTTTGATGGACAATTCTTTCAACTGCTTAGGTTCGACTGCGGACGGCGCGTCGGTCATAAGATCGGAAGCGTTCTGTACTTTCGGGAACGCAATTACGTCCTTGATATTGTCGGTTTTGCTAAGAAGCATAATAAGTCTGTCAAGACCGAATGCAAGACCGCCGTGCGGAGGCGTACCGTAATTAAACGCACCGATAAAGAATCCGAATCGTTCCTCGATCTGCTCGTCGGTAAAACCAAGCACATTGAACATCTTCTTCTGAATTTCGCGCGAGTGAATTCTGATGCTGCCGCCGCCGGCTTCCTGCCCGTTGATTACGAGGTCATAGGCTTTTGCGCGCACTTTAAGCGGCTCGGCGTCGAGAAGCGGCAAGTCTTCGGTTTTAGGCGATGTGAACGGATGATGAACGGCTACGCACCGTTTCTCTTCCTCGCTCCATTCGAGCATCGGAAATTCGGTAACCCACAAGATGTCATAGTAACTGTCGTCGATGAGTCCGGCAATTTCGGCAAGGTGCAGACGGAGCGCGCCCAGCGACGCGAATACAACGTCGTTTTTATCGGCAACGAAGAAAATAATATCTCCGACTTCCGCATTCGCACGATCGAGTATCGCCTTTACGGTCGCATCGTCCATGAATTTTGTAATAGCGGATTGAAGTCCTTCCTCTTTCACTGCTATCCAGGCAAGACCGCGCGCGCGATAAGTTTTGACGAATTCGCCCAACGCGTCTACGTCACGACGGGAAAGAACCGGATTGCCGCTTTTGTAGAATCCTTTTGCGTTGATCATTCTCACGCTGCCGCCGTTTCTGACCGCGGAAGTAAATACCTGAAACCCGCAATCTTCAACAAGATCGGAAATGTCTTGAAGTTCCAACCCGAATCGGGTGTCGGGTTTATCGGAGCCGAAACGCGACATAGCCTCGGCATAGGTCATCCTTCTGATCTTTTCGGGCAGGTCATAGTTAATACATTCTTTGAACACCTTTCTGACGAGTCCTTCCGCAACACCCATTACGTCCTCTTCGTCGTCGACGAAAGACATTTCCATATCGATCTGGGTAAATTCCGGCTGGCGGTTTGCACGCAAATCTTCGTCGCGAAAGCATCTCGCGATCTGAAAGTATCGATCGAATCCGCCGATCATCAAAAGTTGTTTGTAAAGTTGCGGCGACTGAGGAAGGGCATAAAATTCGCCGGGGTGTACTCTGGACGGCACGAGGTAATCTCGAGCGCCTTCCGGCGTAGACTTGCCCAGGAAAGGCGTTTCGATTTCCAAGAAGTTATTATCGATAAAGTAATTCCTGACTACGTTGCAAACTTTGCTGCGAAGTTTGAAACGCTCCTGATACGACGCGTTGCGAAGATCGAGGTATCTGTATTTAAGTCTTATCGCTTCGTTGGTTGCGGAATTGTCTTCGATCGCAAAAGGCGGAGTATCGGCATCGGAAAGAATACGCATTTCTTCCGCAACGAGTTCGACTTTACCTGTCGAAAGTTTCGGGTTAATGGCATCCGCTCCACGACTTCTCAGTTTACCGGTAACCGCAAGAACATACTCGGATCTGATGCTTTCTGCTTTCGTAAAACTTTCTTTAGTAGCAATAGATGCGTCGAAAACGACCTGAATTATACCGGTACGATCGCGAAGATCAACGAAAATCAGTCCGCCTAAATCTCTTCTCTTTGCCGCCCACCCCATAACGGTGAGTTCTTTACCGATTTCGGCGGTGGTGATTTCACCGCAGTAATCGGTCCTTTTCATGTGTCCCAAAAACTCTGACATTATCTTCTCTCCAAAATGTAGTTTACCAAGTTGTCAATCGTTGTTTCTTCGCCGGTTCCGTCCGCAAGTTTTTTAACCGTAACGACTCCGGTCGACGCTTCCGTATCGCCGATCACGACGGCAAACTTTGCGTCCAGTTTATCCGCATATCTGAACTGCGCTTTGAGGCTTCTGCCCGTATTATCGGTATCTGCGGCAACTCCGTTTTTACGAAGATTTGCCACGATCACGCGACACTTATCAGTAAGTCCGGGATTCTGACTCAATACAAATATGTCCGGACGGTCGTTGTTTTCGATCTTTACGCCTATAGAATCAAGGAGCATCAACAGCCTTTCGAGTCCAAGTCCGAAGCCTACGCACGGCGTAGGTTTACCTCCGACCGATTCTACAAGGTGATTGTATCTGCCGCCGCCACAAACAGTACCTTGCGATCCGAGCGCGGTCGTAACGAACTCGAACACGGTTTTTGTGTAATAGTCAAGTCCGCGTACGATATTCGGGTTTATAACGTAATCGATTCCGCCGCGCTTCAGCAATGTTTCCAGTTCGGTCATGTGCGTCTTGCAATCGTCACAAATATAATCGAGAATTTTCGGGGCTCCTTCAACAATCTTCTTGCACCCATCGACTTTGCAATCAAGGATTCTCAAAGGGTTACGCTCGAATCGCTCTCTGCATGTCGGGCACATTTCGTTAAGTTTACCGGCGAGATAAGATTTCAATGCTTCGTTATACTTACCTCTGCAATTTTCGCAACCGATACTGTTAAGATTAAGTATAAGACCGGTAACGCCGATACTCGACAAGAACGTATGCGCCAAACTGATCACTTCGTAATCGAGTGCCGCGTTATCGCCGCCGTACAACTCGACACCGAATTGATGATGCTCGCGTAGTCTGCCTGCCTGCGGATTCTCATAGCGGAAAACCGGAGTTATGTAATACATTTTCAGTGGTAACGACAATGCGTCGAGCGCGTTTTCCACAAACGAACGCGCCACAGGAGCGGTTCCTTCCGGCTTCAACGTAATGGAACGATCTCCTTTATCGAGAAAAGTATACATTTCTTTTTTTACTACGTCTGTATCGTCACCGATGGAACGCGTAAAAAGTTCGGTATGCTCGAATACCGGCGTACGGATCTCGCGGAAACCGTAAAGATGCGCCGCTTTTCTTGCCATACTTTCTACGTATTGCCATTTATAACTTTCTGACGGAAGTACATCCTTTGTTCCTTTCGGTATGTTAATCATAGTTGCTCCACAAACGCAAGCGGCGTTTAAAGAATGAATTTCTTGAGATCGTGCTTTCTGACTTGCTTGGAAAGATGATCGTCGACGTACTTCTTGTCGATCGTCACATCAACCGCCGGGTGATCTCCGCCCGCATTGAAACTCAGATCATCGAGCAGACTTTCCATAATGGTATGCAACCTTCTCGCGCCGATGTCCTCGCCCGTTTCGTTTTCGAGCGCGGCTATTTCAGCCATTTCTTCGATTGCGTCGTCGGTAAAGTCAAGATTGATATTATCAACGCCGAGCAAGTACTTATACTGACGAGTAATCGCGTTTTCGGGAACGGTAAAAATATTCACGAAATCGGCGGCGGTAAGACTTTTGAGTTCGACCTGAATCGGGAATCTTCCCTGAAGTTCGGGAATCAGATCGTGCACGCTGCTGACCTGGAACGCGCCGGACGCAATAAACAAAATATAGTCCGTCTTTATCGCACCGTACTTTGTCATTACGGTACAACCCTCTACAATAGGCAGAATATCGCGTTGAACGCCTTCTCTCGAAACGTCCGGACCGCTGCTTCTCCCGCCGGACGATGCGATCTTGTCGATTTCGTCGATAAAGATTATTCCGTCCTGTTCGGCACGTACAAGCCCTTCGGAATTAAGGCTGTCGGTGTCTATATGTTTTTCGCTTTCCTCGTCGGTAAGTATCTTCAACGCCTGTTTGACGGTAACTTTACGTTTCTTTTTACGTTTCGGAATCATACCGCCGAAAATGTCGCCGAGATTAAGTTCCGCTCCGCTTCCCGGAATTATTTCCATAGGCTTAGCGGACTCGTCGACCTCGATTTCCAGCATGTGTCCGTCGAGTTTACCTTCGCGAAGTTCGCTTTCGACGCCTGCCCTTATCGCCTCTTCTGGAGTGTCGGTCAGTTTCTTTTTCCGTGCCGAAGCAATCGCGTCGACAATTTTCTTTTCCGCAACCACACGCGATTTTTCCTCGATTTCCGCCATTCGCTCGTCTTTAACGAGGCGAATGGAAACTTCCACAAGATCGCGGATCATCGATTCTACGTCGCGCCCGACATAACCGACCTCGGTAAATTTGGTCGCTTCCACCTTGACAAACGGCGCTCTGACGAGTTTTGCCAAACGACGTGCGATTTCGGTTTTGCCTACGCCCGTTGGCCCTTGCATAATTATGTTCTTCGGCGTAATTTCCTCGCGAATCTCGTCGGGAAGCTGCGCGCGTCTGAAACGATTACGAAGTGCTATCGCGACGGCACGTTTTGCGTCGCTTTGTCCGATGATATATCTGTCAAGTTCCGAAACTATTTGTTTCGGCGTAAGTTCGTTTTTCAAGCGTTAAACCTCCTCAACCGTAATATGATCATTGGTGAAAACGCAAATTTCGCTTGCGACTTTCATTGCTTCTATCGCTATATTTTTCGCGCTCATCTTCGTGTTTCTTATCAGTGCTCTCGCCGCTGCGAGCGCATAGTTTCCGCCGCTTCCGATCGCGCAAACGCCGTTTTCTGGCTGAATAACGTCCCCTACGCCGGAAAGCACGAGCATGTCGGTCGCATCTGCCACGATCATCATGGCTTCCAACTGGCGAAGCCCTTTATCTCCGCGCCAAAGCTGAGCAAGCGCAACCGCGCTTCTCATAAGATTTCCGCTATATTTATTGAGCATTTCTTCAAATTTTTCGCTGAGCGTAAAAGCGTCGGCAACGGTACCTGCAAAACCCGTCACCACTTTGTCGTTATAAATGCGGCGAACCTTGACCGCATTGCCCTTCATTATTACACTTTGTCCTGCCGTCACC